>JAGATY010000086.1 GCA_017621035.1 Bacteroides sp.
GCAAGAGTCTACTCGGTGCAAAAATCTCATTTCTTCCACACTTGTGTGGAGCAAACGGGACACAAGTGCGGAGCACGCTGGACACTTGTGTGGAGCACGCTCCGGTCAAGTGTGGAACAAACGCCTTGCAAGTGGTGAAGAGAGGGGGTATAGTAAATGTTGTGATTTATTACATTCAAGGTATGACAGTGACTTGATTGTCGGGGTGAAGCAGGAGTGATTGAAGCCGGGGGGATGTCGATTCCACAGAAAGTGAGAGACCTCACTCTGCAGCCTGCCAAGTAAGTACAAAATCGGGGTGGAGCAGGTAATGGATTCGGAACGTCTGTTTCTTCTCGGTGCGAAACTCCTGAGCCGGGAACTCTCCTTCAGAAGAGAGTGTAAAGGGAGGGATAAACAGGTGTTGCCGGAAGTCTACCTCCGAGCAATCCAAACATTTGAACATGACCTCTTTAGCCGACCAGCGAAGCAGCAGATCCCAAGTGTCGGTTCCCTGATAGAGAGAAAGTGACTCATCCTCGCGCACATACTTATGAGCCACTTTATGTACCCGCTCGCCATACTGCTCAATGTCGATACCCACCTCTGTTTTCCCAAAAATAACAGCCACATAGCCTTTGGTGTGGGAGATGCTTATTTGGAAAGAGTTGTCGGACAGGTAAGGCTTGCCGGAAGGATGGTAGGCAATCTGTTTCTGCTCACCCAACAGCTGCTTCAGAAGCAAACGTACCGACAGCCACTCTTCCCTGCGGTGGCGGGAGGAGAAGCGTTGTTCGGCTTCTTGCGGAAGGGAAGTCTCACGCAGGGCATGGCAAAGGTCGTCGTATGACTCATCCATTCGCCATACTCCCCATTGGTACGACTCGCCTTTATGTTGCATCAGCAGTGCCACGCTATTAGAAGGATTATCCGGTTGAGTAGAGTCCGGGGTTATTTATCTGTATTGCCGGAGGTTGTCGGTTGGTTGATGGTAAACTTCACCTTCAGGATGCGTCGGTTATCCATCTCCAACACCTCAAACTCATAGCAGTCGAACATGACTTTCTCATGAAGGGTCGGGAATTCCCCTTTCAGTTCCAGCAACAAACCAGCCAATGTATCGGCATCGCCGGCCTTCTCGTCAAAAGTCTCTTCAGGTACTTTCGTCACCTTGTAGAAGTCGGTCAGCAGTGTCTTGGCCTCGAAGACCCAGGTGTGGTCATTGAGTATGGCATAGGTGCGCTCTTCGTCATCATACTCATCGCGAATCTCACCCACAATCTCTTCAATGATGTCCTCCATGGTGACAATACCTGATGTGCCCCCGAACTCGTCCACGACAATGGCAATGTGAATTTTATTGGCCTGGAAGTCGCGCAAGAGGTCATCAATCATCTTGGTTTCGGGCACAAAGTAAGCCGGACGAATCAGCGACTGCCAGCGGAAGTTGTCGCCTTTGTTCAAGTGGGGAAGCAAGTCCTTGATATAGAGTATTCCCTTGATGTTATCGCGTGTACCGGAATAGATGGGGATGCGTGAATAGGCATTCTCAATGATACATTTCAGCACCTCGCTAAAGGGAGCACGAATGTCCAAATCGACCACATCCAAGCGGGAAGTCATGACCTCTTTGGCAGTTTCGCCTCCAAAGCGGATGATGCCTTCCAGAATATTGTTCTCCTCCTTCAGTTCCGTCTTGTCTGTCAGTTCTAACGCATGAGAAAGCTCATCTACAGAGATGTTGCGGTTTTTGCGAACCATGTGTTTGTTGATGAAAGAGGTGGAGTGCACCAGCATAGATGCCAAAGGATAGAAAAACGAGCGGAACATCTGTATACCGGGGGCTGCAAAGCGACAGAAGGCCAGGGTCTTCTGAGCCGAATAGATTTTAGGCATAATCTCACCAAAAAGCAGCAACAAGAAGGTGAGAATTACCGTAAGAACCAGAAACTCTGCAATAGGAGAGTGGAACTGAAACACCTGCATAAAGAACACGTTGCAAAGCATAATGATGGTTACGTTTACAAAGTTGTTCGTAATAAGGATGGTGGCAAGCAGTCTTTCTGTGTCTGCCAAGAGATTAGCAATCTTCTCATCTACCGGATACTTTCGCTCTTCAACAGCACTAAGGTCTGCAGGAGTGAGCGAGAAGAAAGCAATCTCGGAAGCGGAAGCAAAGCCGGAAACGAGCAGGAGCAAGCCTGCCAATACAATGGCGATGATAGCCGAAACGGAAGGTGATTGTACGGTGATACCGTTAAATACGTCTGCCAACTGGCATAAAAAAGCGTCAGGGTCCAAAGAGAATGGTTTTAGTTAAACAATTAGAACGGAAGATTTTCCGTTGAGTTATCTTGCACAGGAGGGGTTGTAGCTTGCACGGGCTGTGCTTGTGGGGCGGCAGGCATCATGCCGTTAGGCTTGGGAGTAAGCATTTCCATGTTGTCGACAAAGATTTCTGTTACATAGCGTTTTACACCGGCCTGGTCGTCGTAGGAACGAGTGCGGATTTTGCCCTCAACATAAAGTTTGTCACCTTTATGTACAAACTTCTCCACAATCTCTCCCAAACGGTTTCTGAAGATGAGGTTATGCCACTCGGTACGGTCGGGAATCTGGGTTCCGTTCTGTAAAGTGTAGCCCTTTTCTGTAGTAGCCAAAGAGAGCTGGGCAACACAGTTACCGCCGTCGTAATAAGTTACTTTTGGATCTTGTCCAACATTACCAATCAGTATTACTTTATTTATTGACATAATCTATCTAAGTATTTAAGTTTTGCAAGCTCAACTCTAGGAGATAACCCCGAACTTACTTGCGAAAGTTGAGTAATTATCTTTTGTCCGACAAAAGTAGAGAGAATATTAACACCGTGCAAGTATAGAGGAAACTTTTATAGATATTTCTCCAAGAAAGCATGCAACAAGCGAGAAACGGCATAATCTTCTATATCGTCCACTGCCACACGCAGATACCCCTCCAGCGACATGGTGTCGTCGGGCACAATCATTTCATAAAAGTTGGTGTAGATAATCCGGTGAGAGAGTACGTGCTTTACATTTTTCTGCAGCAGACGAATGGAGAGCGGTTCTCCTGCTTTTGCCAGAAAGGCCTGAAACAGGGGAGAAGAGAGGAACTCGTCTTCACTCTCCATCGGTTGTTCAGTTTCAATCAGCGGGAGCTCAAAAAGATTCTTCCAGATGTCCTCTTCGGTGCGCTTTCTAATAAAGGTATATGCGCCCGCGCGTACATAAATATAATGGAAGTAGCGGTTGGTGGTCTGTATCTTATGTTGCTTGACGGGCAGATGCATGACTTTACCCTGCTTACGAGCCTCGCAACTCTCTGCCAACGGGCAGAACATGCAGTTGGGAGCTTGGGGCGTGCACTGTATGGCTCCGAAATCCATGATGGCCTGGTTGTAATCTGCCGATTGTTTCTTCTCCAGCATCTCTTCCGCCAATGCAGCAAAGAGTTTCTTTCCGGCCGTGGAGTCGATGGGCGTATCAATTCCCCAATAGCGGGCAAGCACCCGATAGACATTGCCGTCGACCACGGCATGAGGCATTCCGTAAGCCAGCGAGCAGATGGCAGCAGCCGTATAGTCACCCACGCCTTTCAGTGCACGTACACCTTCGTAAGTTTCAGGGAAGTGCCCATTCATACTTTTGGCCGCAGCATGCAGGTTACGGGCACGCGAGTAGTAGCCCAATCCTTGCCAATACTTCATCACCTCGTCTTCGTCGGCTTCCGCCAGAGTCTGCACATCCGGAAAGCGTCGGACAAATCGCAAGTAATATTCATATCCCTGCGACACGCGGGTTTGTTGTAAGATGATTTCAGAAATCCAAATCAGATAAGGATTACTTGTGTTGCGCCACGGCAGTTCCCGTTTATGCTCCTTGTACCACTCTAATAATGTAGCTGTAAATAGATTCATGCCGCAAAAATAACTCATTTCCGGACTAAAAAAGTTGTTTGCAACCAGTTTTTCAAAAAAATGTCTGAGATATATTTCACGGAGAAATGAAAAAGCTATATATTTGCAGTCCAAAAAATTAAGGAAACTAGAGTAATAATATTTTTTTTAAAGGAAAAATGACTAAAGCTGATATCGTAAACGAGATTGCAAAGAGCACCGGAATCGATAAGACAACCGTACTCACTACCGTTGAAGCATTCATGGAAGCAGTGAAAGTATCTTTAGCTAAAGATGAAAATGTTTATCTGCGCGGGTTTGGTAGTTTTGTAGTGAAGAAAAGAGCACAGAAGACTGCTCGTAACATTTCTAAGAACACTACAATCATTATTCCAGAGCACAACATTCCGGCATTTAAGCCTGCTAAAACTTTCACCCTCTCAGTGAAGAAATAACATTAGTATTAACCCATAAAATTTTGAAGCTATGCCAAGCGGAAAGAAAAAGAAAAGACATAAAATGTCTACGCACAAGCGTAAAAAAAGACTAAGAAAGAACAGACATAAAAGCAAAAAGTAATTTTTAGTCTGTGAAAGACAAAATAAAGAACAAACTTGCGAAGCAAATGTCTTCGTAAGTTTGTTCTTTGTTGTAAAGTAATAAACTAAAGCATTATTAAACAAGTGACAAGCGAACTCGTTGTTGACGTACAGCCCCAAGAGGTCTCCATCGCCTTGTTGGAAGACAAGCAACTGGTAGAACTCCAGAAAGAAGGAAGAAGCCTCTCCTTCTCTGTGGGCAACATGTATTTGGGACGCATCAAGAAACTGATGCCCGGCCTGAATGCCTGCTTCGTGGACGTGGGTTACGAGAAAGATGCTTTTCTTCATTACCAAGACCTGGGACCGCAATTCCGTTCCCTTGAAAAGTACATAAAGCAAGTGCTGAGCGACAAAAAGAAGCTCGCCCCATTCAGTAAAGCAACCATGCTTCCCGACCTCGACAAGGAAGGCA
This sequence comes from Bacteroides sp., assembly GCA_017621035.1. Taxonomy (GTDB): domain Bacteria; phylum Bacteroidota; class Bacteroidia; order Bacteroidales; family Bacteroidaceae; genus Bacteroides. The sequence goes on from JAGATY010000086.1 coordinate 4,910, forward strand.
CCGTAGCCAACACACTTCAGGTCGGACAAGAAGTCGTGGTGCAGATTGTCAAGGAACCGATATCAACCAAAGGACCGCGACTCACTTCCGAGCTATCGTTTGCAGGAAGATACCTGGTGCTGATTCCTTTCAACGATAAGGTTTCCGTATCACAAAAAATTAAATCGAGCGAAGAACGCGCCCGCCTGAAACAACTGCTGATGAGCATCAAACCGAAAAACTTCGGAGTGATTGTGCGCACCGTTGCAGAAGGCAAGCGAGTGGCCGAACTCGATGGAGAGCTAAAAGTACTCCTGAAGCACTGGGAAGACGCCATCCAGAAGGTGCAGAAAGCCACCAAATTCCCCACACTGATTTACGAAGAGACAAGCCGCGCGGTAGGACTCTTGCGCGACCTGTTCAACCCCTCATTTGAAGCCATTCACGTGAACAATGAAGCAGTCTATCACGAGATTAAAGACTACGTAACCCTCATTGCTCCCGAACGGGCCGACATCGTAAAGCAATACAAAGGCGAACTCCCAATCTACGACAATTTTGCCATCACCAAGCAAATCAAATCCTCATTCGGCAGAACTATCTCCTACAAAAGCGGAGCATACCTGATTATCGAGCATACTGAGGCGCTTCACGTGGTAGACGTGAACAGCGGTAACCGCACCAAGAATGCCAGCGGACAGGAAGCCAACGCACTGGAAGTAAACCTGGGAGCAGCCGATGAACTGGCCCGACAACTCAGACTGCGGGATATGGGAGGCATCATCGTCGTGGACTTCATTGACATGGGCGAGGCAGAAAACCGACAGAAGCTTTATGAACGCATGTGCCAAAACATGCAGAAAGACAGGGCTAGGCACAACATACTGCCACTCAGCAAATTCGGACTGATGCAGATTACACGCCAGCGTGTACGTCCCGCCATGGACGTCACCACCGAAGAAACCTGCCCCACATGTTTCGGAAAAGGGAAAATCAAAGCATCCATACTCTTCACCGACACGCTGGAGAGTAAAATCGACTACCTGGTCAACAAACTGAAGATAAAGAAATTCTCGCTACACATCCACCCGTACGTTGCCGCCTACGTAAATCAGGGCTTGGTTTCGCTCAAGCGCAGATGGCAAATGAAGTACGGATTCGGCATCAAGGTTGTACCGAGCCAGAAACTCGCCTTCCTTCAATACGTCTTCTACGACCCACACGGGGAGGAGATTGACATGAAAGAGGAAATCGAAATCAAAGGTTAAAGCCAAAGGGCGAAGAAGGAAAAACACCTCTCTTCGCCCTTACTTTTTCCAACCCGCCACAAAATATACCGCCCCACCATAAAAACTTTCTGATATTTTGATGCTTATTACAAAACATTCACTACTTTTGCCCTTGTTTGATTTTAACTAGAAAGTAGGAATAACTTATGAAAAAGAAAAGCATCATGATAGGAATGTTTTGCACACTACTCTCTGTGCCGATGTTTGCACAAGATGTAGTGAACAGCCAAACAGCTCCTGTTGCAACCACCCCCACACAACGCACAGACAATACTGCCGAGGAGAATCAGATTGCCATCGTTGGATTCAAGAGACTGGAGAATGACGTTACCGCCCGAGTGAGAGCACCCAAGCGTGACCAAAACGGTGAGCTTTGTGCCATCATCAAGGTAGTAACCAAAGACAAGAATCTTTTCTTCGAACCTGATGCTTTGGGAATCACTGCCCGCGAAGATCAGCCGGGAGAAATCTGGCTCTACGTTCCCTACGGTGCCCGTCGCATCACCATCAAGCACGAACGATTCGGCATCATCCGCAACTACTTTTATGAAGAACCCATTGACAAGGCTGTGGTTTACGAGCTGCAACTCTATGTACCGGAAGTAAAGCAAGAACGCATCGTCATCCGCGAAGAAATAAAGGTAACCGAGCAATCGCTCATGATGAACTACTCCCCCACCCACGCACAAATCTATATTGACGACAAGCTGCAAGAGACCAACCAAAACGGTGCTTTCACCCTGGTACTGCCGCTTGGCCAACATAGTTATCGCGTAGAGGCTCCCCACTACAAAACAGAGACCGGAAGCTTTGACATTGTGCCGGAACGCCTGACAGCCCTCAACGTTGCCATCCGCCCGCAGTACGGTTTCCTGAAAGTAACTTCCAACAAACACAAAACCAACATCTTCCTGAATGGTGAGAAGAAAGGCAGAGCACCCTATGCCTCCGACACTCTAAACATCGGAAAATACACCGTGCGTGCAGAGCGCGCCTTCTTCGCCCCGCAAGAAAAAGAGATAGAGATTCTTCCGCAAGAGAAGACTGATGTCGATTTCATCCTGCAACGCCAGATACCTAACATCTTCCTGCTGGCACAGATGGGTAACGCCATAGATAACAACAACCAGACCTCCTTTGGCGTGATGGCCGGTGTCTGTCGTAAAGGCGGTGCCTATGTACAGTTCCGTACCAATGGTAATTTTGGGCTGAGCAATGAATTGATTCAATCGAGATGGGGTATCTACAATGGAAACAGTAAGAAGTATCACATGGCAATAACAGTAGGTTGCATGGTGCGTCTGATGAAATATGCATACCTGTATGCCGGTGGAGGATATTTAAAAAGAGGATTAGGCTGGGAACTGGCAGATGGCAGCGGATACCACGAAGTAATCAACAACTCCGCAGGTTTGATTGAAGGCGGTTTGATAGGTCGGTACAAATGTTTTGCCCTCTCACTAGGCTATACCACAAACCTGCATACCCCCGACCGTTCTTTACTTGGCAAAAAGAGATATAAAGAAATTACCTTCGGCCTGGGTTATGTATTCGGAAGATAAATCACACACGTAACACTCTTAAAGAAAAGAACAATGAAAAAATATACTTTACACAGCACATTACTTACCCTAATTGTCGCTTTCGCAATCTCTGCATGTGGTGACGACCCGGAGATTCCATTACACGAAGTACATACATTGGCAGCACCCACAAAAGTAGATGCCGAAACAAGCAGCCGCCTTTACAACATGGCAACCAACATCGGGGATGATGTCTACTACTGGTGGCATCCAGGTGTAGATATTCTCCACCCTCGTTTCCTCTACAACCTCATCTGCTACAATCTCACTAGCGGCAACGAAAAGATGGTTTGGGAAATAGCTGTAGACTATCCCACAAGAACCTCTGCCAATCACCTGGAATACAACGGATATACCATTGAGTTTGACTATTCACTTCTCGGTTACGAAGATAATGAGCTACAAGATAAGTGGAATGATGTTTGTCAGATGATGCAACGCTCCCATTTTGTTGCCAACAACGGCAGCAACAGAATCTGCTTCTATTATGGTGGTGATTTGGCTATACTAGACCTAGAAGAAAAGAAATTGTCTATCCACTCGGCAGAAAACGCCCCTGAAATGACTACTTATGGCTCTCACTTTTTCTATCTCAACAATAAAGTGTACGCCCACGGACATGATAATCCAATCTATCGGTATGAAAATAATCAGTGGACAGTTGTTGAAAATCATTCGATTCTTAATGAATTAGACTATCAGGGCAAGGAGATAGCTGTTTACAATAACCATATATATGTATTCATTGATTCTGAAGATGTTAATCCCGTGATTGAAATTTACGATGAAAACCTGCAGCTAAAATCTACTATCGAGTGTGATATACCGGCAATATATGACTACTCAGGAAAGAGTTATATTAGTTGGGACTATATTCCTGGGTGGAGTTACTCTTTCATTACCAATGGAAAAATGTATATGACGAGCAGAGATGGTAATGACTTCAGTGAGATAAATCTTCAAACCGGCAAAGGCCGCTTGTTGGAGTGTCCTGAAGAGACTGCATTTGGAGATGAAAAATATTTTGTTGCAGGCAACAACTTTTATTACCTGAAGGATTCTTCCTTCTACAAGCTAGCATTCTGATGGTAACAAGATTTTACAATACGAGAAACGAGCCTTATCGGCATGCAAAAGGAGGCTCTTTTTGCATCAAAAGGAGGCTCATTCTGCATCAAAAAGAGGCTCGTTTTGCATACCAATGTACAATCAATAGATATTAACCTACTAATCAGTGGGTTACGTAAATTAAATTATTAACAATAAATTTTTACAATTATGGCATTCTGGAGAAAGCAATTCAACAAGAAAACCGGTGTCTATTATCCGCAAGCCGTTGTGAAAGGCAAGCCGGTGGAGACTAAGACCATTGCCAAGGATTTGGCGAAGATTTCAACCGTAAGTAACAGTGATGTGATGGCTGTGCTGGGCGACTTGGCCGGGGTGATGCACACACGCATGGCGGCCGGCAAGAGTGTGCACATCGAGGGGCTGGGTAACTTCCGCTACAAGCTGGATACTGTGGGCGTGAAGAGCCTGGAGGAGTTCGATTTCGACAAGCAGGTGAAGGCAGTGCGCGTGGAGTTCACTCCGGAACGCGAAAAGAGTACTTCGGGCAGCACATTCACTCGAGCGCTGGTGGACAGCGATGAGATTGAGTGGCTGGAGGATGGTGCTCCGGAAACGGACACAGACAGCAGCACGGATAGCGGCTCTTCCGACGGCGGCTCTTCCGGCAGTGGTGGCAGTACGGATGAGGAGTATCCGATAGAGTAGCCCCTCTCAACTCCCCCCGAAGGGGAGCTTTGAGTGAATGATTTTCAGGCACGGATGACACGTAAATCACGGTAGGATTGCAACCAAACGGGTGTAAAACTAAAAAAAAGAGTGATTTTCCGTGTAATCCGTGCCTGATTTTAATTTTTGACACATCTCTTTGCATTATCTTTGTAGCCGAAAAAAAATGGTTTGAAGTATGTCAGAATTGAGAACTCCTACAGCCCTGGGAACGGAACGCATCGGTAAACTGCTGATGCAGTATGCGCTTCCGGCCATCATCGCCCAGACGGCTGCTTCGTTATATAACATGGTGGACAGCATCTTCATCGGTCACGGTGTAGGCCCGATGGCCATTTCGGGCTTGGCGCTGACGTTTCCGCTGATGAACCTGGCTGCGGCTTTTGGTGCCATGGTGGGCGTGGGTGCCTCCACGCTGGTGTCGGTGAAACTGGGTCAGAAGGATTACGATACGGCTCAACGGGTGCTGGGCAATGTGTTTGTGCTGAATCTGATACTGGGCTTGGCCTTCACGGTGGTGGTGCTGGCGTTTCTGGACCCCATCCTTTACTTCTTCGGGGGCAGTGATGAGACGGTGCCGTATGCGAGGGATTACATGGAGGTGATTCTGCTGGGCAACGTGGTGACGCACATGTATCTGGGACTGAACTCGGTACTTCGTTCTGCCGGCCATCCGAAGAAGGCGATGCTGGCAACCATTGCCACGGTGGTGGTCAATACGATTCTGGACCCGATTTTCATCTATGGCTTCGATATGGGCATTCGCGGAGCGGCGGTTGCCACGGTGATTGCTCAGGGCATCTCGCTGGCATGGCTGCTGAAGCTGTTCAGCAACAAGAACGAGTTGCTGCACTTCCACAAGGGCATCTTCCGACTGAAGCGAAAGATTGTGTTCGACTCATTGAGCATCGGCATGGCTCCTTTCCTGATGAATATGGCGGCTTGTCTGCTGGTCATCTTGTTCAACCAGGGCTTCAAGAAGTATGGTGGCGACCTGGCCATCGGTGCATTCGGCATCGTCAATCGGTTGGAGTTTGTGATTGTGATGGTGGTGATGGGCTTCAATCAGGGCATGCAACCCATTGCGGGCTTTAACTACGGTGCGCGACAGTTCGACCGTGTGAACAAGGTGCTGAAACTGACCATCTTCTATGCCACGTGTGTGACGACTACGGGCTTCCTCGTGGGTATGTTCATTCCGGAAGTGGCGACCGGTATCTTTACCAGCGACCAGGAACTGATTTCGCAAGCATCCAAAGGTTTGCGCATTGCGGTGATGTTCTTCCCCATTGTGGGCTTCCAGATGGTGACGTCCAACTTCTTCCAAAGCATCGGCATGGCAGGCAAGGCCATCTTTCTTTCGCTCTCGCGTCAGATGCTGATTCTGATGCCTTGCGTACTGCTGCTTCCCACCTTCTGGGGCGTATGGGGCGTGTGGTACAGCAAACCGGTGTCTGACTTGCTGGCCAGTATCATTGCAGCCATCATGCTGACGCATCAATATCGCAAGTTCAAACAGCTGCATCTGGCAAACGAAGCATCGTAACAACTCACAATCATCGGCATATGAATCTACCGGAACAATTCATCGTACAGGCGGAAAGCTTGCTGGGAAAGGATGAAGCATCTCGCCTTCTGCAAGCATTGGCAACAGAACAACCAACCAGTATCCGCCTCAACAGCAAGCGTTTGTCGGCAGATGGGTGGCGAAAGGTGGCAGAAGAAGGAAAGCAGATACCGTGGACTACGGATGGTTACTACCTCTCTCAACGGCCTGCTTTCACGTTCGACCCACTGCTTCATGCCGGCTGTTACTATGTACAAGAGGCCTCATCCATGTTTGTGGAGCAAGCCATGCGGAGGTATGCTTCGGATGCTCCACTGCTGATGCTGGATTTGTGTGCTGCTCCGGGCGGAAAGTCTACACTGTTACGCAGTCTGTTACCAGAAGGTAGTCTGCTGGTGGCTAATGAAGTGATTCGCAACCGTTCGCAAGTGCTGGCCGAGAATCTTACCAAATGGGGAGACCCCGACGTGATAGTTACCAACAATGACCCGTCGGACTTCACTGCGTTGGAGAACTGTTTCGATGCCATTCTCACCGACGTTCCCTGCTCCGGCGAAGGCATGTTCCGCAAAGACCCCGTGGCCGTGAGCGAATGGAGCAGCGAGAATGTAGAGATATGCTATCAGCGTCAGCGACGAATCCTCACAGATGTATGGCCCGCACTGAAAGCAGGCGGACTGCTGATTTACAGCACTTGCACCTATAATACAAAAGAGAATGAAGAGAATGTGCGTTGGATTTGTCGGGAACTGGGTGCCGATGTGCTGCCACTGGATGTCCCCGAGGAGTGGAAAGTAACAGGAAATCTGCTGCCGGATGAGACCTTCCCCGTCTATCGCTTCCTCCCCCATCGCACTACCGGAGAGGGTTTCTTCATGGCAGTCATGAGAAAGAGAAGCAGTGCGGAGAGCGATGTCAATCCGTCGTCACAGCCTTTGCGCAAGAATAAGAAAGAACAGCAGAAGAAAAAGCCGCAGATTGTCCCCACCAAAGAACAACTAACCACCATCCGGCAGTGGGTGAAGGCCGACGATGAGTACGTCTGGCAGCAGGGCGATGGCGTGCTTTCACTCTTTCCACGTCGGTATGAATCATTGCTGACGCTCTTTCGTAACACGCTTCGGATTGTGCAAGCCGGTGTGCAAGTGGCTGAACTGAAGGGAAAAGAGTGGCAACCCGTGCATGCCTTGGCCATGAGTACATTGCTCCGACAAGAGGCTTTCCCGACTGAAGAGGTTTCCTACGAGCAGGCCATTGCCTATCTGCGGAAAGAGGCGATTACGTTGCCCACCGAGGCACCTCGCGGCATCTTGTTGCTGACCTACCGACAACAGCCGATTGGGTTTGTGAAGAACATCGGCAACCGAGCCAACAATCTCTATCCGCAGGAGTGGCGCATTCGTACCACCCACTTGTCAGAGCCGGTGGAAGTGCTGGTCTAAGCCTCCCCCAATCTCTTATTTTTGCAACCGCTGCTTAATGAATTTCTCGATGAAGTCCACTGTACCTGCTATGCCCAGCACGGAGGAATCGATGCAGAGATGATAGCTGGCAGCCGCTCCCCACGTCTTGTAGGTGTAGTAATTGTAGTACTCTGCCCGCCGTTTGTCCACGCGGGTCATCATCTCTTCCGCTTCGTGAACAGATATGCCGTGCAACTTGCTGAGGCGTGCCACCCGCTCTTCGTGCGACGAGGAGATGAAGATGTTAAGGCTACGCGGATGACTTCTCAGGATGTAGTCGGCACAGCGACCCACAAACAAGCAGGACTTCTCTGAGGCCAGCCGGCGAATCACGTCACTTTGAATCTTGAACAGTGCATCGTTGCTCAGGCAGCTCATGGAGGGAATGGCGCCATCGTTGATGAAGGGGAAACGCATACCAAACAGTCCGCCAATGATGTTTTGCGAGGTTTGCTCGTCGGCTCGCTCGAAAAACTCACGGCAGAGTCCGCTCTCTTCCGAGGCCAAGTTAATCAGTTCCTTGTCATAAAAGGCAATACCCAGACGTTCAGCCAGTTGTTCGCCAATCTCCTTGCCTCCGCTACCCAGCTGGCGGCCGATGTTGATTACAAAATTATCTTCCATGATGCTTCTTGTTTTTTCAGTAGATGGTTATCGTGAGCAAATATACAGATTCGGACGGAGAAATGTTCAGGCTACCACCGTTTTTTTCTTTTTGTGGCTCCTCTTCATCCTCTTTACCCCTCTTCTTTGTAAAGAATTTTAGACTAAAATAAAGCTTTCATAAAATACTGAAAATCAAAACTCCTTAGAAAGAGAGTGTCAAGGTAGTACATTGAGGGTGCCAAGGTAGTACATTGACACTCCCGATGTAGTACCTTGACACCCTCGAAGTCCAACCTTGACAGAGTGTGTACAAAAAGTTTACGTCACCCCGTATCAGAGTCTGCTCTTGTAAATCTCGGCCATGGCTTTCTGATAGCGGTTCTGAAGTTGCAGCAGGTTGGCCTTGCTCTGATAGACGGTGGCTACCTCCAGGAAGTACTCTATGAGACTGATTTCTCCGCCCTCAAGAGCCTGCTTCAGCAGAGTCAGGTCTTGCTGCTGCTCCAGCGTCTGCTCATACTCTCCGATGGAGGTGTGCAGGCGGGCGGCCTCTTCGTAGAGGTTCCACAGGGTGGCGGTAGCGGCCAGTTGGGCGTTCTCCTTCTGATACTCAAGCGTGGCGGCTTCGGCCTTGGCAATCTTCACCTTGTGGCGGTTCTCGAACAGCGGCAGGGAGACGCCCACCACGACTCCATTCAGCGGATGGCCATCTTCCGAGTTGCGTTTGTAACCCAGTTCCAGCTTGGGAATCCAGCCTTGGCGATTGATAGAGAGAGCCTTGCGGGCAGCCTGGCTTTCGCTCTGCAAGGCCTGCAGCGAGGCATCACCGGCCACCAGCTCTGCACAGAGCGGGCGGAAGTCGGCCGGCAGCGGCACCACCGGAAAATCTGTAAGCCCCAACACCTCTGCTCCGGGTGTCTGCATGTCAGGCCCCGGTCTGCCGGGAGCCAGCGGTTGGTTGCCGTTAAGCACCTGCAGTTGGGTCAGAGCAGCCGTCAGTGAGGCGGCATTCAGACGGGCTTCAGTGCGCACATTCAGCAGTTCCAGGTTTATCTTGTTCGTTTCCAGAATGTTGGCATCACCGGTTTCCAATCGCTTGGTATAGAGGCGAGCCAGCTCTTCCGCATTCTTCAGCCGCTCGTCCAACAACATCTGTTGGCGATGAAGCAAGATGATGTCCAGGCAAAGCTCTTGTGCCTGCAACAGTATCTGCTGACGGAAGGCGTTGGCCTGTGCATCAAGAGCCTCAGCCATCAATCGGTTCTGTCGGCCGCGACTGATGTAAAGCGTGGGAAATTCAAAACTTTGCGACACCACCAGTTCGCCTACCGTGCGACCGCTGTTGTCAGAATCCCACAAGTGGGCATACGATACGGTGGGGTCTGGCAGCGTATTGTCGCTCTTGTTCTCCAGCTTTTGGGAGGTGATGCGTTGTTGGTCGGCCTGCAACTCTTTGTTGTTGGCCTCAATTTGGTTTAAGATGGCACTGATGCCGCTCTCTTGCGCCCACCCTTCCCCAGCTACGAAGGTAAGGAGAAGGAGGGAAAGTCTGTATATCTTCTTCATAATCTCAACTCTTTTGTTGCTTATTGATTAACAGGTAAACAATCGGAATGATGAAGCCGTTCAGGAAGGTGGAGGTGAGCAATCCGCCCAAAATCACCTTCGCCATAGGACTTTGAATCTCATTACCCGGCAGGTCGCCTCCCAAAGCCAACGGTATCAAGGCCAGTGCGGAAGTGAGTGCCGTCATCAAAATTGGGTTCAAGCGGTCGGTAGAGCCATGAATCACTGCCTCTTGAATCGGCATCCCCCCCGCTTGCAGCAGTTTGTAATGACTGATAAGCAACATTCCATTACGGGTAGCGATACCAAACAGGGAGATGAAACCGATAATGGCCGGAATACTTATCTCACCGGTAGTCAACAACAGGGTAAACACACCGCCAATCAGTGCCAGCGGCAGGTTGATGAGAATGATGGCACTCTCCTTCACGCTCTTAAACTCATTGTAGAGCAAGAGGAAAATGACCACGATAGATATGAACGAGGTCAGCAACAGCGTGCGACTGGCTGCCTGTTCGCTTTCAAACTGTCCGCCGTATTCAACGTGGTAGCCTTCCGGCAACTTAATCTCTTCGTCGATAGTCTCTTGTATGTCATTCACCACGCTTCGCAAGTCACGGTCGGCAATGTTGGCTGAAATAACAATCTTTCGCTTCACATTCTCGCGGCTGATGGTGTTGGGTCCCATGGCCGAAACAATCTCAGCAACGTGATTCAAAGGTAATTGCAATCCCTCGGCAGTGCTGATGCAAAGATTGCCAATCTTCTCGGCTTCGTCCTGCATATCATGACGGACACGCACAGTGATGTCGAAGCTTTTCCCCTTCTCAAACACTTGCGATACGACCTCTCCACCCATACAAGCCCGCACATACTCAGCAAAATGAGGCAAAGCGATGCCGTAACGTGCCAACATCTCCCGACGGGGACGAATGAGCAGTTGCGGGCGTTCAATCTGCTGTTCTACATTGAGGTCGGCAATACCTTCAATGCCTTGTATCTTCTCCTTAATCTCATTACCCAGGGTGTACATGAGATTAAGGTCATCACCAAACAACTTGATAGCTACGTTGGCACGAGTACCACTCAGCATGGCATCAATACGGTGGCTGATTGGTTGACCAATCTCGATGTTGGCTCCCACCAATGTGTTCAGCTTCTCACGCACTTCGGCTACTACTTCACTTCGGGGACGATCCTTTAACTCAAACGGAGCCTCTATCTCGGAAGTATTTACACCGAAGGCATGCTCTGCCAACTCGGCACGTCCGGTCTTTCTGGCCACTGTCTGTATCTCTGGAATGCTGAGCAACATCTGTTCTGCACGGCGGCCTATGCGGTCACTCTCTTCCAAAGAGATACCTGGCAATGAGGAGATATTGATGGTGAAAGAGCCTTCGTTGAACGGAGGCAGGAAGGAGCGTCCCAAAGTAAAGAACAGAGCCAGTGCCACTACAAACAATGCAATGGTTCCTCCCAGCACACCTTTCTTATGAAGCAGCACATACTGAAGTGCACTTCCGTACCACTGCTTCATCTTGCGGGCAACAATGGAGTCACCATTTTCCTGGTTATTCTTCATCTTCTCGCCCTCATGTTTCAGCAAGTAAGAACAGAGAACGGGAGTCAATGTCAGTGCCACCAGCGTGGAGGCACACAGTGCTGTAATGAAGGCAATGCCCAGAGGTACCAACATACGGCCTTCCATTCCACTAAGGAAGAAGAGGGGAACAAAGCTCACGATGATAATCAGCGTAGAGTTCAGAATCGGCATACGCACCTCTTTGGAAGCATTGAATACAACATCCAGTACCGACAGACGTTCAGATAGTGGTTTCTTCCGGTTCTCATACAGTCGCTTGTAAACGTTCTCCACGTCCACAATGGCATCATCCACCAGCGAGCCGATAGCGATGGCCATACCTCCTAAGCTCATGGTATTGATAGTCAGCCCCATGTAATGAAGCGTAAGCAGTGACACAACCAGTGACAGTGGCAATGTTACCAAAGAGATGATGGTAGTACGCACATTGGCTAAGAAGAGGAATAAAATAATCACCACAAAGATACCTCCCTCGATGAGCGAGTCTTGCACGTTGCCGATGGAGCTTTCAATGAAACGACTCTGGCGGAAAATGTCTGTACTGACTTTAACATCAGCCGGCAAATTCTTTTGCAAGTCTTTCAAAGCAACTTCCAATTTCTCAGTCAGTTCCAAGGTACTGGTAGCCGGTTGTTTGGTAACAGTGAGTAGTACGGCAGGCTCTCCTCTTTCTGAAGCCAAGCCCAGACGGGGCAATTTGGCACCAACGCGAACATCTGCCATATCTTCCAACAGTATGGGGGCGGTAGAAGGGCCGTTACTGCGAACCACTGCCTTGGCGAGTTCTTCCACCTTATCAGTAGAAAGCAGCCCACGCACAATGTATTCTGTACTGTACTCATACAAGATGCCTCCATTGGCATTAAGATTCATACCACGTGTGGCTGCCAACACCTCATCCAGCGAAACCCCGTAGTGACGCATACGTTCAGGGTCGAGTTGTATCTGGTATTCCTTTACATCACCTCCAATAACGTCCACCTGTGCAACACCTCCGGTGGATAGCAGACGCGGACGTATAATCCAATCTGCCATAGTGCGGAGGTCCAACATGGAGGTTGAGTCGGCACGCAGACCTATAATCAGCATCTCTCCCAAAATGGATGACTGAGGCCCCAGTGTAGGATTGCCAACACCTTCAGGCAAGTCTTCTCCGGCAATAGCCAGTTTTTCGCTGACAATCTGACGAGCCAGGTAAATATCTGTATCCCAATCAAATTCAACCCATACAATAGAAAAGCCATTGGTTGATGAGGAACGGACACGACGTACGTGGGTAGCCCCGTTGACAGCTGTCTCGATGGGGAAAGTAACCAGTTGTTCCACCTCTTCGGCTGCCATACCCCCGGCTTCCGTCATCACAACCACTGTGGGAGCAGTGAGGTCAGGGAAAACATCTACCTCGGTATTCATGGCGGTGTAAGTACCGCCTATCATCAACAGCACCGATGCCACCAGCACCAACATGCGGTTGTGAAGTGAGAAGTGTATGATTTTGTTTAGCATAACCTTCAGTTTTAGTGTTCGTGACTATGTGCCGGTATGGCATTGGTGGCCGAAGCCAGTTTAACTTGGTAGGCTCCTTGTGTAACAATCTTGTCACCTGCATGCACACCACTTAAGATTTGTACACTGGCTCCATTGTCGGCACCCAGCGTAACCAGCTGTTTCTTATAACATTCGGCATCCAGTTGCTGGTAAACAAAGAAGCTTCCCTGCTCCTCGGTAATAGCGGTACGTGGCAGTGCAATGACGTCATTCAGAGGAGTAGAGAGCAGGTAGACCTCTACATAAGAGCCGGGAATAACTTCCCCTTTGTTGTCAAACTCAAAAGTGACAGGCACATAGAAACCGTTGCTTCCGGCACTCTTGCCATAAGAGAGCAGTCGGCCATTCAGTTCTTTCAGCTGATACACCTTATTATTATAAGGGGTACAGAAGTTGGCAGAACCGATGGTATGCAGATAAGCGTAATATTTCTCGGAAACGTCAGCCTTCAAAAAGAGCTTGCGATTCTGCGTAACACTGAAAAGGGGTTGTCCAACATTCACGTAATCGCCCTCCTTGACCAACAGCGTCTTGATGTAGCCGGCAATGGGAGCGGTAACAGACTGACCATTGTTGGAGTGATTCTTAGCAACAGCTTCATAGCTGATGCGAGCGTTTTCATAAGCCTCTTCGGCACGGATAAACTCTTTTTGAGAAACAATCTTGCTGGCAACCAATGCTTTCATACGTTCATATTCCTTCTGAGCTGTTTCGTAAGCAATGCGTGCCTTTTGCACAGGGTCACCTTCTGCCATGTTTTGCGAGGAGAGCATGATAACGGGAGTACCTTTGCTCACACTCATGCCTTCAACCACTTTACCACGGAATGAGACAACACCGGAGACGGTGGCAACTGCCATACTCTCATCACCTTGGGCTGCCATCACCTGACCACTGGTCTTGATGACCTGATGGAAAACAGTCGGCTGAACGGTACTCACTTTTACACCCGCAGCCTTGGCCTTAGCTACCGGAAGTACTATTTCATCACTGCCATGTGCCTCTTCTCCGTGATTATGGCCGGCATGAGCATCGTGGTCGTGGGCATCATGATTGTGAGCCTCTTCTGCATGAGTATGCCCTTCGTGACTATGTGCATCATGGTCATGACCTTCATGATTGTGACCTTCATGCTCATGGTCGTGGGTACAAGCCTCACCGTGCTCGTGTGTGTGGCCTTCGTGACTGTGCTCATGGCCTTCGTGACTGTGTTCTTCGGTTTCATGATTGTGGGCTTCATGATTGTGAGCCGTTTTTCCGGTGCAGGAGCCTAACAGGAATAGTCCGATGGCTCCCATGAAAATAATCTTTTTCATGTTCTATGTTTTTAAGTTTTGATTCATTGATGATGTAAAAAGAGAGAAGCAGGCTTGCAACAGAGCTGCAACCCTACTGATATCATTATTTAGCAGAGGAATAATGATTTAAGCAATGACAGACGGAGGTGCACGAAGCCCCGTGGCACGTGTGATGCACGTGCCATGCAACGTTTCCCGATAGCAGGTATCCGGTTGGTGGGGAATGCTTTCGGGAAGTGATAATAAGAGAGGAACGTAGTCTAAGAAGAGTGTTACTTCCCAAGGGGTGAAGTCGTATGTCCAACTCTCATCACTGTTGGGTGTCTGTTCAAAGAAATGGATGGCAACACAACTATTGTCGCAACAGTGGTCACTCTCTCCACCGTGATGGTGTCCGCTACAGCAGTCGGTCGTAATGTCATTCTTCATGCAAAGCCTTCCGTCGGCATGGTGATGATGAGGTATGACGGGTATAATCGGCATAACCATGCTGATGACAAATAGGATGTATGCGATGTACCGTTTGTTTCTCATTTTCTGTCGTATAGGAACGCTTGCAAAGATAGAGGTTAATATGTTAATGAACAAATGAGAGGCCGGGAAATTAGCTGTCCGCACCTGCTTTCTGTTCAGGATTACCCTCTGTGTTACGTTCTTTTATCTTCTTTTGGATGAATTGAATCTTTTGTTGAGCCTCTTCCCTACTCTTTTTGATTTCTGTGATGGAAGAGAGAATTTGAGCCAACTCATAGGTGGCAGCCAAGGCTTGACGGTCGGTAGCACTCATAGAGGTGGAATAGGATTGCTCACCTAAAAAATCCACGCGCAAGTCTTTTCCCCGATTCAGGTAGATAAAGCCCATTACATTACCGTCGTTTCCCAGTTTGAAGTCACATTTCTCAATATTGCGTCCTAAATTGGTTGTCTCATAACTTTCCCTAGAGAGAGGAGTCTCAGCAAAGCTACCGTCGGGAGCAGTTACTTTAACGGCTGTATGATGAATGCTGCGAGAGCCGCAATAGATTGAGGTCATCTTCAAGACTCCCCGTTCGTCTGCCATGAATCGCAGGAAAGAACGGTTCAGATTCTTTTCAATTACCTGCGAAGAGTGTATATAATCACCAATCTGCTGATACTCTGCATCTTTCTCCAGCGTCATGTGTCGTACAGCCTTTGCCTGCTCGGCCTGCTTCTGTTCCAACAAGCTATCCAGGTAGAGGATGGTCTTTTGCTGTTCGGCCAACTCCACTTCCTGCATCAGATGGATACCTGCTCGGCGGGTTTCAAAAGCCTTGGGATAGAGTAGTTTAATGCTATCTATTTGTAACTTGGCCTCGTTATAGTCGCCTTGCTCAAAAGCGGTACGGGCGGCTTGCAATCTGATGGCGGCCTTTTTCTCCACATTGTCGCAACCAAAGAGGGCGCAACAAAGGCTACAAAGGATAATGAGTTTCTTCATAATTCCGAGTTCTTGACATTTGAGGGGCAAATTTAAAAATAATATCTGTATCTTTGTCCCCCAATAACAGAATATTTTATGTGGGAAAAATGGGGCACTTGCACGGCGTTTCTTCCGCACTTGTGTGGAGCGTACTCCACACTTGACCGGAGCACGCTCCACACAAGTGTCCACCGTGCTCCACACAAGTGTGGAATACAGTACTGATTTACAACAGGTTACAAAGGCATAAAATGATCTATTTTCCTTAAAAGAAAAATATGATAGAATTGACAAACGAGGAGCTGAAGAAATGTTTCAGCAGTAAAATATTTAATCAAATATCGGAAACCGCCGATGAGTTGGGACTGGAATGCTATGTCGTGGGAGGCTATGTGCGCGATTTATTCCTGCAACGCCCGTCCAAAGACATTGATGTGGTGGTGGTAGGAAGTGGAATCAACATGGCCGAGGCTTTGGGCAAGCGCCTGGGACGTGGGGCACACGTATCGGTATTTCGTAACTTTGGCACGGCACAAGTGAAGTACCGCGATACGGAAGTAGAGTTTGTGGGAGCGCGTAAAGAGTCGTACACCCACGACTCCCGCAAACCCATCGTGGAAGACGGTACATTGGAAGATGACCAGAACCGTCGCGACTTTACAATCAACGCATTAGCCGTCTGCTTAAATAAAAATCGGTTTGGAGAGCTGGTAGACCCGTTTGATGGGCTGTATGACATGAAAGAGCGTACCATACGCACACCGCTCGACCCTGACATTACATTCAGCGATGACCCACTCAGAATGATGCGTTGCATACGCTTTGCCACGCAGCTGAACTTTTATATTGATGACGAAACCTTTGAATCACTCTGTCGGAACAAGGAACGCATCAAAATCATTTCCCGTGAGCGCATCATAGATGAACTGAATAAAATCATGCTCTCACCCACCCCATCCAGAGGTTTCATCGATTTGGAACGCTCAGGCCTGCTGGCCATCATTTTTCCGGAGCTGGCTGCGTTGCAAGGAGTGGAAACACGTAACGGGCGAGCACACAAGGACAACTTCTATCACACGTTGGAAGTGCTGGACAATGTGGCGCGTGAAACACGGGATTGGAATAGCGACAAATCTGAAACTGAAAGTATTATGCCTCCCTGCGAGCGCAAGCTTTGGTTACGTTGGGCCGCCTTGCTTCACGACATAGCCAAGCCTGCAACCAAACGTTG
Organism: Bacteroides sp.; assembly: GCA_017621035.1. Lineage (GTDB taxonomy): Bacteria > Bacteroidota > Bacteroidia > Bacteroidales > Bacteroidaceae > Bacteroides. Next base: position 21,881 of record JAGATY010000086.1, read on the forward strand.
GGAGCCTAGAATAGGCTGGACTTTCCATAATCACAACTACATCGGCGAGAAAATGATTCCCGGTCTGTTCCGTACTCTGAAACTTCCCATGAATGAGAAGATGAAATATGTGCAGAAAATGGTGAGCTTGCACATGCGCCCTATCGTGATTGCCGATGAGGAGGTAACCGACTCTGCCGTACGTCGTTTGCTAAGTGAGGCGGGAGATGATATAGACGACTTGATGACACTCTGCGAGTCGGACATCACCTCTAAGAACAGTGAGCGCAAACAGCGTTTCTTACAGAACTTCCGGTTGGTAAGAGAAAAGCTGCAAGACCTGAAGGAGCGGGACTATGAGCGTCTGTTCCAGCCGCTGATTAAAGGGGAGGAAATCATGACTATCTTCGGGCTTCCTCCTTGCAGAGAAGTGGGTACGCTGAAAAGTGCTCTCAAAAATGCCATTCTGGATATGGAGATTCCCAATGAGTATGACGCGGCATACGCATTCTTACTGAAGAGAGCTGAGAAAATGGGATTGAAACCGGTTCGCTGAAAACATCTCATCCTCTTACATCAGGGAATCTACCCATCAGGTACTCAAAAAGCCCTCATTGGACATATTAGAAACAGGACAGAAGGAGACAAATGCTCCTTCTGCAACCTTTTTACGCCCCTCCAGACAGTAAAATAAGACAAGAAACGAAGTCATCTTATCACTCTTTTTCGACCTTTTAATCCTTAATTTTTACCGTTTGGTGAAAGAATTTTCGCTATAACAAATAAAAACTGAAAATGTTGGTTTACAGAAATAAAATAAATACATATCTTTGCAAAATATTATAAGGTGTAAACTTATAGTATGGAAAATGTTCAAAAACAATATTGGAAATATTTTAATTTTAAACAATAAGCAAAATGAACCAAAAGAGATTTTTTAAAGGAGTTGCTTTCTGTTTGTTGGCAGCCCTTGGTTGCAATGAAGCAGCAGCACAGGTTGAGGAAAAAAGAAGTTTTCCTTCAAAAGAAAAAATCACAGCGTTTGACAACACTACTTTCTGTACAGCTTTCTTGGCAGATGGTACTTTGCTGACATTGCGTGACATTCCAGTTGTGAACTTGGGCGACATTGATCAAATTGTGTTTAACCCCACAGGTAGCTCATTGGCCTTGATGCGTGGAAAGAAAGAAATTGGTATCTGGTCATTCCGCAATCAGGACAAGAGACTTTTCGAACTGAAGGATAAGCGCAAAGATTTAAAGAAAAGACAAAATCTGCCCTTTACCTTGACCGGTGAAGCAGGAGCAGAGCTGATGAAGGCTGCATCGAAAGGCGACATCGTTTCATTAGCAATGTGCTATGCTGCAGACGCACGTACATTCGTAGTTTCTAACTCTCTGGGGGAAGTTATCATTTATGACACCAAAGAGTATCTCCCGCAGGCTTACATTCAAGGTAAAGCTCCCGCTACTGCTTTGACAATGAGCCCCAACAACTACTTCATTGCAGCAGGTACTGGCAAGAATGTAGACATCTGGAACTTCCAAACAAAGGAATTGCGTAAGGCTATCCCGACTACAGGTATGGTAACAGGCATGGACTTCTCTGATGACTCTGCTCTGTTGGCTGTAGTAACTGATGACAACCGTCTGACTATTTATGACACAAAGACTTGGGAACCGGTTGACGCTTTTGATAAGATTGGTGGCAAACTGGCTAATCCTTCATTCCACCCGGAAGGCAAGTACGTGAGTGTAGTAAAAGATGGAAATGCCATTGTTATTGTTAACTTGAAGAACAGTGCTATTGAACAGACACTGGATGAAGCCGGTCAAGTAGTAAGTGGTAGCAAATTCTTCATGGATAAGCAAACAAGCGATGTATTCATGCTCTCTAACCGTACTCACTCATTGGTATTCTGGGACGCAAACGGTTTGAACCCCTTCTTCGGTAAAATCATGAATAAAGAAGTGGATGCCAAGATGAGTGAATGGGTAAAGATGATGGAAGGTGAAACTCTGGAAGACTATGCAATTCGTGTAAACGACGAGAGCCGCTTGAAACAGCAACAGTTGTTTGCTCAAGAAGTTGCAACAGAGCTGGCCGGTGACCGCATCTCTATCGACAATCCGTTTGTAGGTGATTACGATGCAACCAACAGCATGCTGAACATCGGTTTCAACGCTATGCCCTCTATCGCACTGGAAGTACCCGAAGGTGAAGTTGGTGACTTTAAAGACAACAAGAACTTGAAATTCGAGAATGCAGTTTACGTATTGAATGACAAAGACGAATTTGAGTTGGCATACGTAGAAGTACGTAATGAAGTAACTAACAAAGTATATATCTTTGATAACATTGGTCGTTTGGATGTTCAAGCAATGGAAGCAGACGAAAACTTTGTTCCGTTGGAAGTAATGCAACAAGCTAGCCGTGAAGAGATTCAGCTGAAGGAAATCAAGGAACAAGTTATTGAAGAGAAGAAGCAAGACAAGCTGATTACAGATAACACTCAAATTGATGTAAAGACTGAAGTTGTTCCGGGTGTAGACGCTAATGGTAATAAGATATATAATTATAAGGTGGGCTACCAATATGAAGTTATCAACAAGGCATTCTCTGCCAAGGAAGACTTCCCATCAGGTGGTTACAACATCGAGCGTTCTAATGCAGCGATGTCTTTGATGAAGATTATCAAGAACGCATTCGAAGGTGACTTCGCCAAATACTTGGCTGAAGGCAAGCAAGTAAAGATTATCATTACCGGTTCTGCTGACGCCAGTCCTATCCGTGGCCGTATTGCATACAACGGACAATATGGTGAATATACCGACGAACCGTATTACAAGAATGGTAACTTGGATAACATCACTGTAACTAAGGCTTCAGGCATCACAAGCAACGAACAATTGGCATTGATGCGTGCTGCTGGCGTAAAAGATTACATCGAAAAGAACGTTACTACATTGGAAAACACTCAGAACAACTATGAGTACCATGTAGAAGTAGCTAAAGAACGTGGTGGCGAGTTCCGTAAGATCAACGTGGAATTCCTCATCATGGATGCTTTCCCTGTAAAATAAATCAATCCAATAATAAAGAATGAAGAGATTATTCATACTGACAATCATTTTATTGTTGGGCACATGGATGAAAGTGGCGGCACAAGATGCCGCCACTGCGTCCAAACGTGGTAACCAACAATTTGTTTTATTTGAGAGTGAGCGTGACAAAGGTGGAGCAGACCCTACATCAATGTATAACTACCTATTGGATAGTTATCAGCAATTTGTAAAGGTTACAGAGGCTCCCAATAATACTCAATACCTGAATGGCGCAAAAAATCGTTTGCGTTCTATCTATCCTTACTTGATTCGGGCTGCGATTTACTATTCACAAGAAAAACAACCCATCCGCTTTTTGGAATTTGCCAGTGCATATATTGAACTGCCCAACATGAGAGTATTCCGTAGCGAATTGCTTAACCGCGATCCTCAATACCCTTATATTCTGTTCAATGCAGCATTGAACTCTTATAACATGAAGAAGTATGACCAGACCGTGAAATACTTCAAAGAGTTCTTGAATACCGGTTCTGCGACTGAGCTTCAGGTAAAAGATGCTTATGTTTATATGAATATGGCTTATCTTGCCCAAAAGAATTATGCAGAGCAAGAAAAAGTGTTGGAAGAGGCTATTTCTAAGTTCCCGGTTTCATTAGATTTCCTCTACAATCTGGTAAATGTTCATATCGCAACCAACAACATTCCTAAGTTGTTGAATACCATTGACCGTATTTTAGCTGTGGATCCTAACAATGAAAAGGTATTGCCTTTGAAAGCCCAGTTCTTGATGCGTGAAAAGAGATATGAAGAATCATTGGAACTGTATCAACGTTTACATGCCCTATATCCGGATGACTTAGTACTGATGGGTGGATTAGCAACTGCTAATTTCAACATCGGCTCACAGATTATACAAAGTGGACGTACAGTAGTTGATGAAACCGAGTATGCTTTGATTCTTCACCGCGCTTCTGACTATTTCTATGCAGCCAAACCGTTGTTTGAACAAATACTGGCAAAGCAGCCTACTTCCAAGCGCTACATGGCCGGTTTGTTAGAGATTCACAGATGCTTGCGCCAAGAAGCTGAAGCAGAAGTACTTTCTAAAATGCTGGAAGAAGGTGCTCCTTACACCCAGTTCCAATCTCGCCTAGTTGCTTACAACGAAGCTAAAGCCAAAGAAGGCGCAGACAAGCCCTTGGTTGCAGACAATGGTGTCCCCATGCCGACCGATCCCCCTATGCTGGAGATTCGTGTAGACAGTTTTATTGATGGTAATGCTAACAAGGTGATTGATGCCGGTGAAAGTTTTGCCATTCAGTTTACCGTTGAGAACAAAGGTTTAGGAGATGCTTATAACCTCCGTATTCGTTTGTCAGAAGAGATTGGTTTGGATGAATATTTCGATGGACAGCGTGAATTGGACGGTGGAAACATTCCTGCCGGTACATCCAAAGAGTACACATTCCGTTACCTCGTAAGTAAGGATATGCCTAAGGCACAGGCCAAACTTACCATTTATGCATTCGAGGCTAACAAGTTCCACGCCTCTCCTTTGACAATGAATATCTATACCGAGGAGTATGCTATGCCGCGTTTGCGTATTGCCGACTACCAGTTCAATGTAGCAGACGGTACCTCTATGCGTAAAGGTTCTAAAGGTAAACTGGTGGTTGCTGTACAAAACTACGGTGCAAAAATGGCGCACAACGTGAAATTGAATTTCAAGCATCCAAGCAATGTATTCGACAACTCTAATCCTACGGTAACAGTTGATACCATTGCTCCCGGTGGACATGCCATGCTGGAATATGAATTCATGGTTAACAATGAATTTGATGCTGACTCACTGGCTATCATGCTGGACGTAACAGAGTCTACCCGTCAGTCTTACATTGCTGAGGCATTTAAAGTAAAGATGGGTGAAACTATTGTAGACCGCATTGTTGACGTAGGTTCAAGAGCAACTGCTAGTCGCCAGGTTCAAGATGTAACCATCGGCCTTCAGAGTGAATTGCTGGAAGGTGGTGTACCGATGGGTGCACAGAATCCTCACCGCTATGCACTGATTTTAGGTAATGAAGACTACAAAACCATGACCGGCGCCGATGGTGAAATCAACGTTCCCTACGCCATCAACGATGCCCACGTATTCAGTGAGTATTGTAAGCATACGTTTGGTGTACCTCAAAATCAAATGAGAGTAATATTCAATGCCACAGCAGGTATGATGGCAGAAGGACTTGGCTGGTTGGAAAGTATGGCGCATACCGACCCCGAGGCTGAGTTGATATTCTACTATTCCGGTCACGGTAATCCTGATGAGGCAACTAAGGAGCCTTACCTGTTGCCCGTGGACGTTACCGGAAAGAATACACGCTTCGGTATCTCCTTGGCCGACCTTTACAATCGTTTGGCCAAATACCCCATCAAGGGTGCTTATGTATTCCTCGATGCCTGCTTTAGTGGTGGTTACAAGAGTACAGACCCGCTGGTTGCACAGAAAGGTGTACGTGTTGTCCCCAAAGCTGGCTTGCCGCAAGGCAACACCATCAGCTTCTCTTCTTCAAGCGGTGACCAAACTTCCAGTGTATTCCATGCTAAGAAACACGGTTACTACACCTACTACTTGCTGAAAGCGCTGAAAGATGCCAATGGAGATTTGACCATGAAGGAGCTCTTCAACAAAACCCACGATGAAGTGGCACACGCTACAGCCGTCACAGGTAAGTTACAAGAGCCCCAACATATGATTTCTCCCATATTCACCACTTGGGCAGACGTCAAGTTGAAAACTCCGGAAGCAACTGCAGTTCCGGTACAATAAAAAGATTATATAGAGTTCTTGAACTTTATATATATACATACAAAGGAGGCTTTTCGTGAAGAGAAGCCTCTTTTTTTCTCTTTATCAGCACTATATCTTTTACCACCCCTCTCACTAAACACCCGTAACCGAAAATCAAAGAAAACATATAGATTTTCTCTATCGACAGATAAATATTATCTGTTGGTGCGAAAAAATTCTCGCGTTATTTTTGCATCAGAAATCAACAAAAGCAGCATTTGCGTTGTTGTAAAGTAGAGATAAGTAAAAACGAACAATCATTTAAATTGCGAAGAATTATGGCAACTAAATTTTACAAGTGTGAGCATTGTGGCAACGTAGTAGTGAAAGTGGTAGACTCTGGCGTTCCGGTAGTGTGTTGTGGTGAAAAGATGAAAGAACTAGTGGCAAATACAGTAGATGCCAGTCTGGAAAAGCATGTACCGGTAGTAACTCGTCTGGACGACTGCACTCTGAAAGTAGAAGTAGGCAGCGTACCACACCCCATGACTCTTGAACACCACATTGCCTTCATTTATGTAGAGACCGAAAACGGTGGTATCCGCGTAGATTTGACCGACAAACCCGAAGCCGTGGTTTGTACCTGCACAGGAAAGCCTGTAGCCGTGTACGAATATTGCAACCTGCATGGGTTGTGGAAAACCGAACTCAAGTAAAGCTCTTTTTGGATTTGAATACATAAGGCATGCACTTTCAGCAGAGTACATGCCTTCTTTTGCTTGTTTTAACACTCCTGCTTTAAACTATTTTTCGTTATCTTTGTCCAAATTTTCAACGAATCCGTATTAAAGCAATGAATAAAAGAGTGAAGTGGGGCATCATTATTGGCCTTGGAGCCGTACTGATAGGTGGAGCTATCTACACCCAAATGCCCAAAGCAAATGAAGAACTGGCTGCTGCAGACAAACAAGCAGAAAAGAAATCTGTCAGCCGAAAAGTATTGAACGTAAACGCAAAAGTATTACAGCCACAGCTGCTTACCGACGAAATCCTGATTAGCGGCAGTCTCTTGCCAGACGAGGAGGTAGACCTCTCTTTTGAAACCTCCGGTAAAATCATGGAAATCAATTTCAAGGAAGGCTCCTTTGTCAAGAAAGGTGATTTGCTGGCTAAAGTGAATGACCGTCCTCTGCGGGCACAGCTGCAACGTCTGACAGCACAGCTGAAGCTGGCCGAGGATCGTGTCTTTCGTCAGAATGCCCTATTGGAACGCGATGCCGTCAGCCAAGAAGCCTACGAGCAAGTAAAAACCGAATTGGCTACACTGAATGCAGACATCGACCTTGTGAAAGCCAACATCCAACAGACTGAACTACGTGCTCCTTTCGACGGAATCATTGGTCTACGCCAAATCAGTGTGGGTACCTACGCCTCTCCCAGCACCGTAGTAGCCAAACTGACCAAAGTAACCCCTCTGAAAGTGGAGTTTGCCGTACCCGAACGCTATGCCAACGAGGTGAAAACGGGGGCTAACCTAGACTTTACACTAGAGGGTAAACTGGAAAGTTTCCACGCAACCGTCTATGCACGCGAATCAAAGATTGACCCCACAACCCATACCCTGACCATCCGTGCACTCTATCCCAACAGCAAGGGTGAAGTGATGCCGGGGCGTTACGCCAGCATACGCTTGAACAAACAAGAAGTAGAAGGTGCACTAGCCATCCCTTCCGAAGCCATTGTACCGGAAATGGGTAAGGACAAAGTCTTCCTGTACAAGTCCGGGAAGGCACAACCGGTAGAGATTGTAACCGGCATCCGCACCGAATCACAGGTACAAGTAGTACAAGGCCTTCAAGCAGGCGACACCATTATTGTGTCCGGCACTCTGCAGCTTCGCACCGGTCTTCCTGTAACACTGGATGAAATCAATTGAAACATTTCTGATTTAGATTTTCTAATTTATGAGTCCTGATTTATGATTAAAGAGTCCTGAATTGCTAAGTACTCTCCATAAGCCATAAGTCAAAAATCAGAAGTTAAAAATCAAAAGCAACATAAACACATGAACATATCTGAATTAAGCATCCGTCGCCCGGTACTCTCTACGGTGTTCACGCTGATAATCCTACTGTTTGGATTCATTGGTTACACCTATCTAGGCGTCCGTGAATACCCGTCAGTGGATAATCCCATCATCTCTGTGTCGTGTACCTACGCCGGAGCCAACGCCGACGTTATCGAGAATCAGATTACCGAGCCACTGGAACAGAATATCAATGGTATCCCCGGCATCCGCTCCCTCTCCAGCGTCAGTCAACAAGGCTCGGCACGTATCACAGTCGAATTTGAACTCTCTGTCGATCTGGAGACTGCAGCCAACGATGTCCGTGACAAAGTTTCTCGTGCACAGCGCTATCTTCCCAAAGATTGTGACCCTCCGACCGTGTCTAAAGCTGATGCCGATGCCATGCCCATCCTCATGGTAGCCCTGCAAAGCGACAAACGCTCACTGCTGGAACTGAGTGAGATTGCCGACCTTACGGTTAAAGAACAGTTACAAACCATTCAAGATGTCAGCAGTGTCAGCATCTGGGGTGAGAAAAAATACTCCATGCGTCTTTGGCTCGACCCAGTAAAGATGTCCGGTTATGGCATCACCCCAATGGATGTAAAGAATGCCATTGATGCAGAGAACGTGGAACTTCCCTCAGGAAGTATAGAGGGAAATACTGTTGAACTTTCCATTCGCACTCTCGGCCTGATGCACACAGCCGAAGAGTTCAACAATCTTATCTTGAAAGAGGATGGCAACCGTATCGTTCGCTTCAGTGACATTGGTCGTGCAGAATTAGGCCCGGCAGACATCAAAAGTTACATGAAGATGAACGGCGTACCGATGGTAGGCGTAGTAGTGGTTCCACAGCCAGGTGCTAACCATATAGAGATTGCCGATGCAGTTTATGACCGTATGGCAAAAATGAAGAAAGACCTACCCGAAGATGTGAACTACAACTACGGATTCGACAACACCAAGTTTATTCGTGCCTCTATTGCAGAGGTAGAGCAGACTGTGTATGAGGCTTTTGTATTGGTAATCATTATCATCTTCCTCTTCTTACGCGATTGGCGCGTGACACTGGTACCCTGCATTGTGATTCCGGTATCGCTGATTGGCGCTTTCTTTGTCATGTATCTGGCAGGTTTCTCCATCAATGTGCTCTCCATGCTGGCAGTTGTGTTGGCAGTAGGACTGGTGGTAGACGATGCCATTGTAATGACCGAAAATATCTACGTGCGTATAGAGAAAGGTATGAAGCCCAAAGAGGCGGGTATTGAGGGTGCCAAGGAAATCTTCTTTGCCGTCATCTCCACCACTATCACACTGGTAGCCGTATTCTTCCCCATTGTCTTCATGGAGGGTACTACCGGCCGACTGTTCCGTGAGTTTAGCATTGTGGTGTCGGGTGCTGTCATCATCTCCTCTTTTGCAGCACTAACCTTCACTCCCATGCTGGCCACCAAACTACTGGTGAAACGCGAAAAACAGAACTGGTTCTACCGGAAGACAGAGCCTTTCTTTGATGGCATGAACCGAATATACAGCAACAGCCTGGAACGTTTCCTGCAGAAGCGTTGGATTGCCATTCCCTTTACAGCTGTTACAGTGATACTTATCGGGGTATTGTGGAACGCTATCCCTGCAGAAATGGCACCCTTAGAGGACCGTTCCCAAATCAGTATCAACACCATGGGTGCTGAAGGTGTAACTTATGAATATATGCGTGACTACACAGAGGATATCAATCTGCTGGTGGACTCCATCGTGCCTGATGCCGAAGCTGTTACAGCCCGTGTATCAAGTGGTAGTGGAAACGTACGTGTCACACTGAAAGATATGGCCGACCGTAACTACACACAGATGGAGGTAGCAGAGAAACTTTCTAAGGCAGTGCAGAAAAAGACAAAAGCACGCTCATTTGTCCAGCAATCATCTTCTTTCGGTGGACGCCGTGGAGGTATGCCGGTACAGTATGTACTACAAGCTACCAACATTGAGAAGTTGCAAGAAGTGTTACCTAAGTTCATGACAAAAGTGTATGAAAACCCGGTCTTCCAGATGGCAGACGTGAATCTGAAATTCAGTAAACCGGAAACACGCATAAACATCAATCGCGACAAAGCCAGTATCATGGGTGTCAGCACCAAGAACATAGCACAAACCTTGCAGTACGGCTTGAGCGGTCAGCGCATGGGTTATTTCTACATGAATGGCAAGCAGTATGAGATTCTAGGTGAGATAAACCGCCAGCAACGCAACAAACCTGCCGACCTCAAGGGCATCTATATCCGCAGCGACAATGGCGATATGGTTCAGCTAGATAACCTTATAGAACTGGCCGGCGGTATTGCCCCACCCAAACTCTACCGTTACAACCGTTTTGTATCTGCCACCGTATCAGCCGGATTGGCAGAAGGAAAGACCATCGGTCAGGGACTTGATGAGATGGATAAGATTGCCAAAGAGACACTGGATGACACTTTCCGCACTGCACTGACCGGTGATTCAAAGGAGTATCGCGAAAGTTCCTCCAGCCTGATGTTTGCCTTCATCTTGGCCATCGTGCTTATCTACCTGATTTTAGCAGCTCAGTTTGAAAGTTTTAAAGACCCGCTGATTATTATGTTGACGGTGCCACTAGCTATTGCCGGTGCACTGATTTTCATGTACTTCAGTGGCATTACCATGAACATTTTCAGTCAGATTGGTATCATCATGCTGATAGGTTTGGTTGCCAAGAATGGTATCTTGATTGTGGAATTTGCCAACCAGAAGCAGGCAGAAGGTATAGACAAACTGCAAGCCATTAAAGAGGCCTCTTTGCAACGTCTTCGCCCCATCCTGATGACCAGTGCCTCCACAATTCTAGGACTGATTCCACTGGCCTTTGCCACCGGTGAGGGCTGCAACCAGCGTATTGCAATGGGTACGGCTGTGGTAGGTGGTATGTTGGTGTCTACCATACTTACCATGTACATCGTGCCCTCCATCTATTCTTATGTATCTACCAACCGTTCTAAACATACTCAAGAATGAAATATAGAAACCTCTTCATCTCGGCATTATGCATGCTTCTTCCTATAGGAGCAGCTGCACAGACAATGCCCCAATATACCTTGAAGTCGTGCCTGGAACAAGGCTTACAGAACAATTACTCCTTGCACATCACCCGCAATGAGGCACAAATCAGTAAGAACAATGCCACCTGGGCTAATGCCGGTTACCTGCCTACCCTGAACTTATCTGCTGGCTATAACGGTACATTACAAGATACAGAAACCACCCTTCGTGCCACCGGAGAGAAAACCAAGACTGAAGGTGTACTAGACCAAACGCTGGATGCAGGCATCGACCTCAGCTGGACACTGTTTGATGGTTTCAACATCACAGCCAACCACCAACGCTTACAGGAACTTAAACGTCAGGGAGAGACAAATACCCGCATTGCCATAGAAGACCTGATTGCCGGTATTGCAGCCGAGTACTATAACTATGTGCAGCAGAAAATCCGTCTGAAAAACTTCCGTTATGCAGTCTCACTCTCCAAAGAGCGGCTCCGCATTGTGGAGGCACGCTATCAGATAGGTAGCTTCTCACGCCTGGACTATCAACAGGCCAAAGTAGATTTCAATGCAGATAGCGCACAGTATATCAAGCAGCAAGAGGCCCTACACACCTCACGCATTCAGCTAAATGAGCTGATGGCAAATGCAGATGTAGACCAAGCCTTCCTCATCCCAGACACCCTGATTGATGTAGATGCCACCCTTAACCTTACAGAGCTGTGGGATGCCACCATGCAAGTGAATGCCAACCTGTTAAAGGCAGAACAGAACAGCACTCTAGCCCGCTTAGACTATAAAAAAGTCTGCTCACGGGACTATCCCTATCTGAAACTGAATGCAGGCTATGGCTACACACAGAACCGGTATGAAATAAACGCTAACAGCCGACGCACAGTGCTGGGAGCAAACTTTGGCCTAACACTAGGCTTCAAACTGTTTGATGGAAACCGTAACAGAGAGCGTAAGAATGCCCGCATAGCCATTGAAAATGCCCGCCTGGAGCGCGAGCAATTGGAGCAAGCACTGCGTGCCGACCTCAGCAACCTCTGGCAAGCCTATCGTAACAACCTGGAAATGTTACACCTGGAACGTCAGAACCTAGTAGCAGCCAAAGACAACCACGAGATAGCCCGAGAGCGTTACATGCTGGGTGATTTGTCCGGTGTAGAGATGCGCGAAGCCCAAAAGAGCCTCCTCGATGCCGAGGAACGCATCCTTGCAGCCGAATATGACACCAAGTTGTGTGAAATCTCTCTCCTCCAAATCAGTGGTAAAATAACCAAGTATCTGGAGTAAGGTTTAGGGCATTTTATCTCTTAAACCAACCTGAATTCAAGCAAAAAAAGGCTGACCTTCCAAACCGGAGGCCAGCCCTTTTATTATTTATAGCTCGCTAAAAACTAGCGGATAGCAAGCTGAATTATTTACTGCAACGAGGCTTCAGTTGCTTGAAGAAGTCGTTACCCTTGTCGTCCACCAGAATGAAGGCGGGGAAGTCTTCTACCTCAATCTTCCAGATAGCTTCCATACCCAACTCGGGATACTCTACGCACTCAATGCTCTTGATGTTGTTCTGCGCCAGGATAGCTGCAGGACCACCAATTGAACCAAGGTAGAAACCACCGTGCTTCTGGCAGGCATCGGTCACTTGCTGGCTGCGGTTACCCTTGGCCAACATCACCATGCTGCCGCCATGACTCTGGAAGAGGTCTACGTAAGAGTCCATACGACCGGCTGTTGTGGGACCCATAGAGCCACAAGCCATACCGGCAGGTGTCTTAGCCGGACCGGCATAGTAGATAGGATGATCCTTGATGTACTGCGGAAGCTCTTCACCACGGTCGAGACGCTCTTTCAGCTTAGCGTGAGCAATGTCGCGACCTACAATAATGGTACCATTGAGTGACAAGCGGGTAGCCACAGGATATTTAGAGAGTTCCTTCAGAATTTCAGACATAGGCTGGTTGAGGTTAATCTTTACAGCATCGCCTTCACCGGCCTCACGCAATTCGGCAGGAATGAGTTCTCCCGGATTGTCATCCATCTTTTCAATCCAGATACCGTCCTTGTTAATCTTACACTTGATGTTACGGTCGGCCGAGCAAGATACGCCAAGACCGATAGGACAAGAAGCACCGTGACGCGGCAGGCGGATGATGCGCACGTCGTGAGCCATATACTTACCTCCAAACTGAGCGCCAAGGCCAATCTTGTGAGCCTCTTCCAGCACCTGCTTCTCCAACTCTATGTCACGGAAAGCACGGCCACCTTCATTACCGGTGGTAGGCAGTTCGTCGTAGTAGTGGGTAGAGGCAAGCTTCACCGTCAGCAAGTTCTTCTCTGCAGAAGTACCGCCAATAACGAATGCAATGTGATAAGGAGGACAAGCTGCAGTGCCAAGAGACTTCATCTTCTCAATCATGAAAGGTACCAATGTACCGGGATTGAGCACAGCCTTGGTCTCCTGATAGAGGTATGTCTTGTTTGCCGAACCGCCACCCTTGGTAACACAGAGGAACTTATACTCCATACCCTCGGTAGCTTCCAGGTCAATCTGAGCCGGAAGATTACACTTGGTGTTCACTTCATCGTACATGGTGAGAGGAGCATTCTGCGAGTAGCGCAGGTTCTCTTCAGTATAGGTCTTGTAGACACCGAGCGAGAGAGCCTCTTCATCGCAATAGCCGGTCCATACTTGCTGACCTTTCTCACCGTGAATGATAGCCGTACCGGTATCTTGACAGAGGGGTAATTTGCCCTTAGCAGCCACCTCTGCATTGCGCAAGAAAGTGAGTGCCACGTACTTGTCGTTATCACTAGCCTCGGGGTCAGAGAGGATTTTGGCCACTTGCTCGTTGTGAGCACGGCGCAACAGGAATGATACATCGCGGAAAGCAGCGTTGGCCATGGCGGTCAAGCCTTCCTTTTCAATCTTCAAGATGGGTTTTCCTTCAAACTCGCTTACGCTAACATAGTCTTTTGTAAGCAGATAATACTCAGTCTTATCTTCACCATGCTCAAACATGGGCTGATACTTAAACGGAGGGTTTGCCATAATTACTTATTTATTTAATGGATAATATTTTCTTGGTGAGACAAAGGTAAGAACTAATATTGAAATAAGTTCTTACCGAGAGCTATTTTTTTATTTTGCATAGACGCCGATAGAGTTTGCCACCTTACGCTCGCCAGACTTGTCGGACGGGGTGTTAATAACGCCATCATCCGGCATAGTCGCACTCCAGAGCGTGGAGGAACCGCCACCGTCCATGTTCAGTGCATCCACACCACCCAACACTCTTACCAGATGAGTGAACTCGGCAATGCTGACACCCTCGCACTTACCTTTCCGGCGACCGTCTACCACAACCAGCAGCACCTTCTTATCCTTCGTCAGCACCACGGCACTACGCGGATGCTTATTGTCACAGAAACTGCGGTTCAATCCCTCGGTACTGCAATCTTTGCCATCCAGCCTCATCAGCGGACCGGCTGCCATAACCGATGCCTTGCCGGGCTTGACCTGCATAGCTTTCTCTGCCTGCTTATCCCAAGCCATGATGGCAATCTTACCTTTCTTAATATATAAGGCACCGTTGGATTGATAAGGACCGGTAGAGGTGGTATCAATCACTATACCATCCTTCTGCAGATAGCTCACAGAGTAACCGACCTTCATGTTGTAGAAGGTTCCATTCAGGGCAGCAACCGCTCCCTCACGTCGGGAGACCTCGCCGGTACGCTCCATGGCGTTGTGCTCCTGTACGTTGAACTTGAATTTCTTGGGCGACACTTCCAGCAGCGATACCTCTTGCGGTACGCCGTACAGCGAGGCAAACACTGCCTTCTTGGCAACCAGCCCCTGTTGCAGTTCCGTCACTTTCCAGTCGGCATTGACCAGTGCCAGCGAGTCGGCAGCCGTCTGTGCCCGTCCCATCCATGTCAGGCTGACCAATGCAGCCATTACAAACAATCGTTTCATGTCTTATAATTTAAAGGTTTTAAAATCATTCTCTTCAAAAATCTGTTTTACCCCACAAACATACATATTTTTTCTAATTTTGCAGCATGAAAATCGTCTATATTATTCTTGGAAGCCTCTGTTTGGCATTGGGTATCATAGGAATCTTCCTCCCACTCTTGCCAACCACCCCGTTTTTACTCCTCTCAGCCGCCCTCTATTTCCGCAGTTCTCCCCGTCTTTACGACTGGCTGCTGAGCCATAAACAGCTGGGACCCTACATCCGTAACTTCCGAGAACACAAGGCCATTCCACTACGTGCCAAAGTCATCTCAGTCTCTTTGGTGTGGATTACCCTACTCTACTGTGCCCTGTTCGTACTGCCTCAGCTCTGGCTGAAAGCCATCATGATTGCACTAGCCGTCGGCATCTCCTGGCACATTCTCTCTTTCAAGACACTGAAATAAGCAGAACCTGAGTCCAACAATCGCCCTACCTACGCCCATATCCATTCGGTATTGGTTCGATATTCCAACGCTATCTACTTGGTATATCAGTACTTTACCGAATATATATCGAAGCAATATCAAACCTGAATATAAGATATAACGGAGGAGGTTTGGAGAGAGTTAGGAGAGAATATGAAGAAAGGAAAGGGTGGATAAAGGAAGCGTAAAGGAAGAATAAGAAAAGCGTGAAGGGTGAATAAGAAGAGCGTGAAAAGAGGAACAGAAGGGAGGGAGAAGAAAAGAGAAAGAGAGTAAGAAGAAAAGTAAGCGAAAACAAGAAACAGAAATAAGAAAAACGGCTTTTTGAGGTGTTAAAAGAGTCAAAAAAGGGGGTAGAGAAGAAGATTTCAACCCGAAAACGAATATTTTTCGGAAAAAACTTTTGTAATCTCCAACTTAATCGTATTTTTGTGTGCAATTTTGGTATAGTAATGACAGACGAAGAAAAGAAGTTACTCAGTACTTTTGAAGCTCGGTTGCGGCATTTAATCTATTTACACGACGAATTGAAGCGTGAAAATGCCGAGCTGAACCAACTCCTCAACAAGCAGGAAGCCGAACTTAAAAAGGAACAGGCCAGATTTCAGGAGCTGCAACAGGACTATATAAACTTAAAGACGGCAACGACTATCAGCCTTAATGGCAGTGATGTCAGAGAGACTAAGTTGCGATTGTCAAAACTAGTGCGTGAAGTCGATAAATGCATCGCTTTACTAAATGAATAAAGATAAGGGGATGTATGAACGATAAGATAAAGATAAACTTGCAGATGGCCGGAGCCTCTTACCCCCTCACCATCAATCGGGAGGAAGAGGAGATTGTAAGAAGCGCTGCCAAGCAGGTAGATATCAGACTGAATGCGTATAGGGAACACTATCAGAACGTGCCTCAAGAGCGTATCATAGCTATGGTAGCCTACCAGTTTTCGCTGGAGAACCTGAAGCTGAAGGAACGGAACGATACAGCTCCTTATACAGATAAGATAAAGGAACTGACGGAAGAGCTGGAAGCCCACTTCAGAAAAGACGAAAGTTACGGCAGATAACACTTCGGGAACCTCTATCAAAGAGAGAAAAATATCATTTACGCACTGTTAGAACACCCTCTCACCTCGGTGACAGGGCTTTTCGGCAGTGCTTTTTTATTATACATAATTAAAAACTTAATAAAATGGAAATAGTAACCATAGCAGTATCTGCAGCATGCTTCCTTTTAGGAGGTGTAGGCATGTATCTCTTCAACAGACATGCGTTGAAGAACAAGTGTGCCGCCATTATTAAGGATGCAGAGGCCGAAGCAGAAGTCATCAAGAAAAATAAATTGCTGGAGGTTAAGGAGAAGTTCCTGAACAAAAAGGCAGATTTAGAGAAAGAGGTTGCCCAGCGTAATCAGAAGATTCAGCAGGCAGAGAACAAACTTAAGCAGCGCGAAATGGTGCTGAACCAGCGTCAGGAAGAGCTGCAGCGTAAGCGTAACGAGGCTGAAGCCATCAAGGAGAACCTGGAGGCACAGCTGGGAATCGTGGATAAGAAGAAAGAGGAGCTGGAGTATCTGCAGCGTCAAGAAATTGAAAAGCTGGAAGCCATCTCCGGTCTCTCAGCCGAAGAGGCTAAGGAACGCATGGTGGAATCACTGAAAGAAGAGGCCAAGACACAGGCTCAGAGCTACATCAACGACATCATGGATGAGGCAAAGATGACAGCTAGCAAAGAGGCTAAGCGCATTGTTATCCAGAGCATTCAACGGGTAGCGACTGAAACAGCCATCGAAAACTCTGTCACCGTGTTCCACATAGAGTCTGATGAAATCAAAGGTCGCATCATTGGTCGCGAAGGTAGAAACATACGTGCCCTGGAGGCTGCCACCGGTGTAGAAATCGTGGTAGACGACACTCCTGAGGCCATCGTTCTCTCTGCATTCGACCCTGTGCGCCGAGAGATAGCCCGACTGGCTCTGCACCAGCTGGTAACTGACGGACGCATCCACCCGGCACGCATTGAAGAGGTGGTTGCCAAGGTGAAAAAGCAGGTAGAAGAGGAGATTATCGAGACGGGTAAACGTACCACTATCGACTTGGGTATCCACGGCTTACACCCTGAACTGATTCGCATCATCGGTAAGATGAAGTACCGTTCTTCTTATGGTCAGAACCTGTTGCAGCACGCACGCGAAACGGCTAACCTCTGTGCTGTGATGGCATCCGAGCTGGGATTGAACCCGAAAAAGGCCAAACGTGCAGGTCTGTTACACGACATCGGTAAGGTACCCGATGAGGAACCTGAACTGCCGCACGCACTCTACGGTATGAAATTGGCTGAGAAGTTCAAGGAGAAACCGGATATTTGCAACGCCATCGGTGCTCACCACGAGGAGGTAGAGATGACTAGTTTGTTGGCTCCTATCGTACAGATTTGTGACGCCATTTCAGGTGCTCGCCCCGGTGCACGCCGTGAGATTGTTGAGGCATACATCAAACGCTTGAACGATTTGGAACAGTTGGCCATGTCTTACCCGGGCGTTACCAAGACCTACGCCATCCAGGCCGGCCGCGAATTGCGCGTGATTGTAGGTGCTGACAAGATTGATGACAAGCAAACCGAGAACTTGTCTGGCGAAATCGCTAAGAAGATACAAGATGAAATGACCTATCCGGGTCAGGTTAAAATCACTGTTATCCGCGAGACAAGAGCGGTTAGCTACGCTAAATAATGATATCTTTTTGGTTCTTTCAATGATAAAAGGCTGTCTCTTCCAAGTGAGAGGCAGCCTTTTTAGTATTAACGCAGGTGTATCACCACCGTCTTATCGGCAGAGAATGAGAAGCAAGCCTTCTCGTAAGTAGGGGGTCCCATAACCACCTCTGCATCATTACTGAAGCCATACTTTTCTGTAGGGATGCCATAGGTACCGGTATCCAGCACACTGTTCCCGTTCACATCCTGGAAGAGAGAGATGGCATACGTCCCAGCCGGAAGCCCTTTACAGGGAATAGAGAGTGTTTTCTCCTTCACCTCCACGGCAAAGGCTGCCACCGGTTTCTTCAGGAAATTTTCAGCGGAAGAGAATATGGCAACCATCAGTTTGCCTTCAACCTGTTCAATACCGCGCACCTCTATGGTGAGGTTCTGCGCCCACAGCATGCCACAACCTAGCTGTAGTAAGCATGCCAACATTAAAAATTTTCTTTTCATCGTTTCTACTGTCTTAAAAGTGTTACTAGTATAGAGTTATTGTTTAGAAATTACTCACATCGTAGGCAGCCTTTTTCCCCAGTGTAAGGAAGATACCGACGTAGAAGAAGTGGTCGTCGGAGGCCAATATCGGGGTACCGTTTTCTTGCCCGAACACATTCTTCCTGCCTAGGATGTTGGTGGCAGAGGCGTGGATAATCACCTTTTTACTAGGCAGGTAGGTAATGCCTACATCTAGGCTGTTGTAGGGCTTCACCTCATCATTAAACAGCCCAGGTCGGGAAGGATTGTGGTAAGGACGGCCACTACTGAAGCGATTGGTCAGGCCAATGATGCTGTTCAGGCGGGGAATCGTGTACTTCAGTACCAGTGCGGCATTATGGCGCGTGGCATATTGGGGTACAGTCAGTTCCGCATAAGACCGATACTTGCGTTTAGAAAGATTATAGGTATAGGAGAGTTGGTACTCGAAATGTTTCAGCAGAGAGGGGTCACGGAAGAAGAGGTCTATCCCTTTACTGCGGCCATAGCCGTTGGAAGTGAAGGCCGTAGCCGGCAATTGCCAGAGGAGAGAGAAATCTTCTGTCGCACCTTCTGCAGCTAAAAGAGCCAGGTTTCGGTACTCTTTGTAATAGAGTTCTGCCTTCCAGAAACGATCCCCCAGGTGGTATTGTGCCCCTAGCGTAAACTGTGTACAGGTTTCTGAATGCAGGTTACGGTTATGCACCAAGTAATCATTCTCCGGCAACTGGGTGTAGCGGCCGGCGATAGCAGACAGCATTACATTACCAAGGTAATAGTTCAGAGCCAGTCGTGGGGAGATTTGGATGCGATGGTTCAGACGGTTATACTCTGCCCGGCAGGAGATTTCTCCCTTTAAGTGCTCCCACGGATAATAAGTAGCAGAAAGAAAAGCAGCAGTCACGATGGGAGAAACGGCAGTATGTGCCCGGTCAAGAAGTCGGTAGCTGCTCTCATGATGTCGGATATAGCTCTCTGCACCCGCTTCCATGCGGTAAGAGGGCGAGAAGCGACGGGCCAGTTTAGCCTTCAGGTGCAGTTCTTGACGACTCTCTTTCCACTCGTCTCCGGCTGAGGCAGCACCTCTAACCGTTTGCTCGCAGAAGGAGTAAGCTGTCCCAAAGAAAGTTTCCCAGCCTCCGGCAGAGGTGTGGCGATAGGTGGTATTGAAGTAGACATTGTCCTCAGAGAGGTCAAAAAGACGCCTCTCCACTCCCTCCCATGAGGAGAAATCGGTGCGGTCGTACTGTACGTAGCACTTCAGAATATTGTCTGCATCAGGAGTGTAGCGCCACTGGGAAGCGGCAGAGTACATGCGGTAAGGGTCTTGAAATTCGCGTCTGCCTTTATAAAGTTTATCATACAAGGTGAGGTCCTGGTAGTTTATATCCACAGAGAGGGAGCCTTTGTCAAAAGAGCGGGTTCCGCCTCCACCGGCACCCACTACCGAGGCATTCAGACCTAGTTTATTCACACGACTATAATCTTTTGTCTCCAAGGGCAGCACGGCAGAGAGTGCCTCTCCATACTCTTGTGGAGCACCTCCGGAGGCCAGATTGACACCACTGAACATAAAGGTGGAGTAACGACTGCGCACAGAAGAGTTGATTCCTGAGGAGGTATAGGGATTGAGCACGTGCATACCGTCTATGAAAGTTTGTGTTTCATTAGCACTGCCTCCACGCACCAGCAACCTGCCACTCTCTCCTTGCACTTGCGTCCCGGGGAGGGTTTGCAGAGCCTGATATAAGTCACCATTAGCACCTCCGGCTGTCACCAGTTCCACGGGAAGCAAGTCACTGAAACGACTGTTGGCTGCCGGGGTACGCTTTCCGGCAACTTTTACTTCCGCCAGCTCTACACTATCTGTCCAGAGCTGAATACGCACCGTGTCAGTCACCGTAACCTGAGCTACCGAAGAGGGTTGCAAGCAGAGTAGTAAAAAGAGAATAGAAAAAATTCGCTGTTCCATAACTTGATGTTTTTCGGTGCAAACATAGGTGAGACAGCGATGAGTACAAAATAAATGGGATAGATGCCCCATTTATGTGATAAGCAGCATGGCAATGTGACGAATGACTGCTATAGTGGGAGGAATGGTTAGTTGCTTAAAAGCTCTTTTATCTGCTTAGCATAGGCACGGGAGACGAGTACTTCCTCTTTGCAACCCTCCAACTGCAGCCGGTAGCCTTGAGAATTTCCGCCGACTTTCTGCACCCGATGCAGGTTGACTATGAAAGCACGATGACATCTGATTATGTAAGGAATGGGGGTGATGGCCTCTTCAGCCATCTTCATGGTCATCCGTACATACTCCTCACACAGTTTACCCTCGGCAGAGGTGTAGAACAATTTGATATAGTTACCGTCGGACTCTGCATAGAGAAACGCTGAGGCTTGTATATTATATAAGGTGTGCTGCCCATCCTGGAAAGCGAGTATCACCTCTTCTTTCTTCTCCTCCGGCTCATTGTTTTCTGCATACAAAGAGGGAGACAAAGCATTG
Source organism: Bacteroides sp. (assembly GCA_017621035.1). Lineage (GTDB taxonomy): Bacteria > Bacteroidota > Bacteroidia > Bacteroidales > Bacteroidaceae > Bacteroides. The sequence goes on from JAGATY010000086.1 coordinate 43,029, forward strand.
TTTATCTCCAGAGCCTCACTCAGATTACGTTTAAGCAGCAGATTATGATGCCAAAGCATAAAGAGAGCAGTAGGAATGGGAGCCAGACCCAGCACCCACAATAGAGAGTATCCCAAATAACGAATGTCTGGATTACAATCAAAAAGCCAATACCTTGACAGCCAAACAAGTACCGTAATCATCAGAAAGAGTTCCAGCATGTGAAGAAAGAACTTTCCCAGCGTCCACCTACTCTCATCATAGTAACGCGGGAATAGGTAAGGCAATAGGTAGGTAAATACCGCACAAGTCAGCAAAGTGATGGCTGCAGCATTCAGTGAAACCCACAGCGCATCCACCTTCAGAGAGGAGATTCCGAAAGGACGGAGCAGATAAATCAGCAGAAAGATGACGATGGTAGGAAAGACTACCGACTTCCAAGGCTGCAGTAATCCGGGATAGGGTGAACGCAAAAGTGCAAGTAACTTATTCATGCAGTATTTTTGTAATATTCGGTTGGCAAAAATAGAGAGTTTTGGAGAAAAGAGCATTAAAAGAGTTTGTTTTTATGTTGTAAAACATGTTTTCGGAAAACATTTCCTATCTTTGCAGCGTTCAATCACAAGAACAACTTACAATGTTTAACAGCTCTCCCGCCTAAGGGGAGCATAATATGAAAACGATTATGAAAAGAAATGCTAATGAAATCTTTATGTTGCAGTATCGCATCAAGCGCTACCAAGCAATGGGTAACGGAGTAATGTGCCAAGCCCTAAACAGCAAACTACAAAAACTGCTTGCCATGCAAGCATAATCTTGTTAGAAATGAACCTATTAACATAACAGAAAGAGTGCTTCTCCCTTCAGAAGTACTCTTTTTTATTATCAGATACCTCTTCAGGGATACACTGCAGAGGAGTCACGTCTATCTACTAATAGCTGGCATAGCTGACGAATGTGGATAAGACTGTGAAACAGAAACCAACAGGGTATCATAGAAAAAGCAAACTTTCTCTATGATACCCTTGATGATTACTGACGGTTTCAGCAGCCGGAACTTAGAGTTTAATGGTGTAGTCCAGTCCTTTATTTACATCCACCAGCAGGTTGGTAACTTCAAAATTCATGTCACCTCCCTTTATACCATTTTCAAACTTGATGGTAAGTGTGTGCTTGGTATGCGGCTGCAACACATAGTTGCGGAAATAAACCAACGAGGTATCGTGAGCCGTCTTCTTCAGCTTCAGCGGGAGGTCGGTCTTGTTTACAATCTGTAAGGTTACAGCTTTATCTGTGCGTTTCACCTCTTTTATATCTACACACTTTTCAAAGAAGGGCAGCATCAAGTCCTTGCGAGCCACTACCACGTCGCGATAATAAACAGCTGTGCGGCGGTTCTCTAATGCCTCACGGATGCCTTCTGCGCTACGTTCTTTGGCAAAGACAAAAGTCATGGTGCGGTGCTCACCTTTGGCAAAGTCATAGTTCACCTGGATAGGCTGGTGTATGTCTGATGTACCCAGCATGGTCAGGTTCTTCTCCAGACACCACTTAATGGCTTCTGGAACAAATAAAGAACCGTTAGCCACTTCTATACCGTGCATGTAGCCACCCTCATACAGTTCGGTGTGTTCTTTCCACCACAAGGTAGTGTCGGGTTGTTGCTTATCCCATCCCGGATGATTCCAGAAGATGAAAGCATTTTGCTTCTTGGCCTCTTTGAAAGCATCTCTCCAGTTGTCTTGCTCCAGCGGGTTGCTGTCATTCAAGTAGATAGCATTAAAGTGACCGGGAGGCATAGAACGAGTGATTTCACTGCCACGAAGGAGAATCAGATTCAGGCTTTTGGCTTTCTTCTGAGAAATTTCATAAGAGCGGTTGTGGTCAGCCACAATGTCCTTGTGTGGTCGATACTCAATGTGCTCTGTAAGTGAAATGGCATCCAAACCTTCGCGATAGGCCTCTTCCATACGGACGGTAGGCCATACCAATCCATCGGAATAGACGGTATGTGTATGGAAGTCACACTTCAAGGTGATGTATCCATCCAGGTCAGGTACCTGAATTTCATTTCGTTGCTGAGCCTGCATGGTAAGCACACAGGCCATAAGTGCAGCTGCACTAATCAATGTTCTCTTCATTCGATTGTAGTTTTAAAGTTTATAATAGTTTCTGTTGATTTGTATAAGAGGTTAAAAATCAAGTCCATCGTTCCAGCCGGGATTTTGTGTCAGAGCAGGATTGAGTGAACGCTCATTGATGGGAATGGGGTAAAAGTAGTCACGCTCAGCGTTGAACGGAGTGCGCTCTACCTCTTTGTGATAGTACACGTATCCGCTCAGTCCATCTTCACCGGAGAGGATTACATCTTCACCTAACTTGTAGACCTGCACGCCTTTTGCTGCTGTAGGTTTCTCCTCTGTGGGAGCATAAAGTACCACGTCGGTTACACCATCATTCGTCAAGTCATATTCACCGGGACCGGGGAAGTACATACCATACAGTTCTTGGTTAAGGCAGTAGCCGGCTCTCCAACGCATCAGGTCATCCCAACGCAGGCCCTCTTGCGTCAGTTCGATGGCACGTTCGCGTCGGATTTCTAAAATCACGCCCTTGTTGCTTCCCGTCACATTCGGGTAACCATATTCCTCAGAAGAGAGATAGGGGTCAGGATTAGCATTGGCTGCCTGGAGGTTCAGGTCGGGCATGTCAACGCGGCGACGGATAAGGTTGAGTGAGTTATCCAAATCTGCCTGCGTCAAAGTCCCCAGTTCTGCTTTGGCTTCAGCATAGTTCAAGTAGACTTCAGCCAGGCGATACACCGGCATGTCAGCAGTAGAGAAGTTGTTACGATCCACGTTGCCTCCGGCAGCTGTGGGTTCTTGCACATACTTAATAGGCTGGTAGCCGGTAACACTGAGTGAGAAGTCTGGAGCCAATTCACGTGTTTCACCAATGCGGTGGTAACCCGGTGTGCGGATAGTCTGGTAGAGGCGCGGGTCACGTTCTTGTATCTCTTCCAAGAAACTCATTGTCTGCCATCCTTCACGGTCGGTGAAACGACTGCCATCTTTCATCAGATAGCTGCAAATAAGTTTACGACTCAGGCCGGGGCGTCCTTGGGTTGACACCAGTGTGTGGGCTGTAGCATTGTGATACACCTGCACACCATAATCAAACTTGATGGCCAAGATGTATTCATCAGGGTTGGCATCTTCTGCAGCAAACAGATTCAGGTAGTCGCTTTCAGGATTACCGGTACTATACAGCTTGTAGGGACTTTCGTCCATCAGCTTCTTGGCTGCTGCGGCAGACTGTTCCAAGTAGTAGGTATAATTCTTACCCTCTAGATTCAGATTGTGATATTTACGGAAGGTTCCTTCATAGAGACAGAACTGTGCTTTCAGTGCCATAGCAGCCCACTTGGTGATACGGAAGGGTGCACTGTTCTCCTCTGTGTCGCTGGGCAAATTGGCTATGGCATAATCCACATCTTCAAGCATGCGAGTCATGATATATTCTCGGGAGTCGCGAGGCTTGTAAAGGTTCTCATCACTTGAGTTTAGCTCAACATCGTACCAGGGTACATCGCCAAACCGCTTCACTTTCTCAAAGTAGAAGAATGCACGGAAGAAGCGGCTCAATGCTGTGTACTTGACTACTGCCTCTTCGTTTTCACAGTTATCAATGTTGGCCAGCAAGGTGTTAATCTTGCGCAACGTAGTCCATGTCCATCCACCACCAGAGGCAGGCACTGTCCGTTTAGAGCCTCCTATCATCTCGTCAGAAAGAATCTGCTGCAGGTAGAGGTCATGCTTGTCATCATAAGGTGTCTTGTCCAGCAGGTCACTATAGAAAGAGTTACTGAACAGTTGGAGGTCAGAGGCCGTGTGGAAGTAATCTGTTTCACTGATGTTACTTTGAGGCGTCAGGTCGAGCAAGCTATCACAAGCCGTCAGTGCGGCGAGTGATGTCATTGCTACTATAATTATTTGTTTCATACAGTAATAATGATAAATTAGGAATGATGAATTAGAATTTCTCAACTATCTACTTTCCACTCTTAGAAGGTAATATCGATACCGAACATAAATGTCTTTTGCCAGGGGTACCAAGCATTGTTGTACACCTCACTACTCTTGGTAAAGGCAGCTTCGGGGTCGATGTACTTGGTGTGTTTCTTCAGCGGAGACCAGTAACAGAGGTTTTCACCAGAGAAATAGAGTCGCAAGTTGTCTACACCAACCTTTTTGGTCAGATTAGCCGGAAGGGTGTAACCCACCGTCAGGTTCTTGAAGCGCAAGTAGCGGATGTTCTGCAAGTAGCGGCTATTCACCTTGCTCATCGGGCCATTGGTGGCCGAATAGGCCAAAGGGCGAGTAAAGTAAGCATCAGTATTTTCAGGTGTCCATACTTCATTCTTATAGAAGTCTTTCTTCAAGAAAGTGATGTAAGGAGCAGAGTAAGCGCCCCAGAAGAGCATGGTCTGTCCGTCGGGATACCAGTAGTGATTACCGGTTCCTTGGAAGAAGGCAGCCACATCAATACCACACCAGCGCACACTGGCATTGAAGCCATACTGGAAGCTGGGCAAAGAGTTACCAAGCACCTTGCGGTCACCCGGTTCATCTACTGTGTTCTTTCCGATGCCGATGTCTCCACTGCCGTCCAGGTCTACAAACTTCATGTCGCCAGCTTGCCAGCCACCACGGTTAGTGATGTAGTTCAGGTTCACCTCTTTGGCGTAGGCCTGTGCCTCTTCGTCACTCTGGAACAAGCCGTCTACCACGAATCCCCAGATTTCACCCAGGCGCATGCCCTCGTAGTAAGACTTGGCAAAGGTTTTATCTTTATTGTTATACTTGGTGATGTGACTCACATAATCGCTCAGGTTCAAGCCCACGCTATACTCCAGTGTCTTGTGTGCTACTGTCAACTTGTCTCGCCACGTCAGTGAGAGTTCGTAACCCTTAGTACGAAGGTTGGCAGTATTCATGTCAGGCACAGAGGCACCATATACAGCCGGTAGTTCTATACCGTCGGTCAGCATGTTTTTAGTGTCACGGATATAGACGTCGGCCGTCAGGTTCAAGCGGTTGTTCAGCATGGCCAGGTCTACGCCCAAGTCCCACTGTTCGGAGGTTTCCCAAGTCAGATTATCTGCTACGGGAGCACCCAGATTTGAGTATCGGGCTTTAGTGGTTCCTTCACCAAAAGAGTAAGTGAGGTTACCCAGTGAAATCAGTCGCATGTAAGCATAGTAGGAGGATACGTTCTGATTACCCAGACTACCAAATGAGGCACGCAGTTTCAAGTTGTCCACCACATTGCGGGCAGGCTTAAAGAATTCCTCTTCAGAGATTCTCCAACCCACTGACCCTGAGGGGAAGAAGCCCCAGCGACTACCTTTGGCAAAACGTGAAGTACCATCGTAACGACCGCTCACCTCAAACAGATAGCGTCCTTTGAAGTCATAGTTGAAGCGTCCAAAGAAACCGGCCAAAGCATACTCACTCTGTCCACCGCCCACGCTGGTGATGGTTTCACCGTCTGAGTTAGGGCCTACCAGAGCCAGGTCATCCAGAATGGTTGAGGTAAGGTTTTCACCGTGTGCAGATACTTTCTTGGTGCGGTTGGTCTCATAGTTGAAACCCATCATGCCGGTGAAGTGATGTACTTCTTTGAAAGTATTGTCATAAGTGGCATAGGCATTGGCTGCATAATAGTTCTGAGTATTAACAGATTCATCCAGACAGTTGGTTCCTGCACCGGTAGCATAACTCAATAGGTCACCATCCGGATATTCACGGTAAGTTAACTCATTAGAGCGGCTGGTGTTGCGTGTCTGATACAGGCGATAGGTAAAGTCTGCAGTCAGGCTCAATGACTTGATAGGATTGATAATCAGGCGGGTAGTGTTAGAAAACTCATTGGTGCGGTTCACGTTACGGTGTCCACCTTCACCCACCAGGATGTGACGTCCGTTACCTACCTTATAGTCTAAATAGGGTGTTCCGTAAAGCCAGGTTCCGTCAGGATTCTTCATCGGGAAGCAGGCCATGGCATGACGAGCACCATAGGCTATGGTATTCTCCACACTACCGTCACCTTGGAAAGAGTATTGAGAACCATAGAAAGAGGTGTTGTTTGACATCGTGGCCCACTTGTTCAAGCGGAAGTCAAGCTTGGCACGCAGGTTGTATTTACGGTAGATGTCTGGATTCATCTTCAAGATACCCTTCTGATAGTCGTAAGAACCTGAGAGTAAATACTTCACGCCGTCATTACCACCATTGATGGAGATACTATGTTGTTGCACGGGGTGATTGTCATTGTACATCATGTGCCACCAGTCATAGTTACCATAGTACACCCACTGATTACGTCCATTGCGCACATCTTCTACTACCCAAGGGCGCTCAGGGTTCTCGGTTTTATCATTCACACGCGCCCACAGTTGCTGCATGTCTTCATCGGTGTACTTCACCAGTGGAGAGCCGTTGTAGGCCACACGGAAAGTATTGACCGTGTAGACCGACCAGTAGCCCGTGGTTTCATAATCGGTAGAAGTAGTAGGTACTTCCCAACCGATGCGGCCACTATAGCGCACTGTGGCCTTGCCTCCTTTAGCTGTTCCCGACTTGGTAGTAACCAGAATCACACCGAAGGCGGCACGCGCACCATACACTGCGGCTGCAGAGGCATCTTTAATAACAGAAATAGATTCTATATCATTGGGATTCAGACGATTCAAATCGCCTACGGCACCATCGACCAACACTAACGGGCTGGCTGAATTGATGGAGGTAGTACCACGCACGTTGATACTGGGAGAGCTGCCCGGAGTGCCTGATGAGGTGGTAATGTTCAGTCCCGGAACTGTTCCTTGTAACATGCCGGCAACCGTGTGCGATACGCGGTTCTCCAGTGCTTTGTTATCAATGCTGGTCACGGCGCCCGTCAGGTTCACCTTCTTCTGTGTACCGTAACCCACCACTACGGCTTCATCCAACAAGATGGCATCTTCTTTCAGGGTAACGGTCAGGATATCACCGTCTACTTTTACTTCTTGGGTGGTGTAGCCCACAAACGATACTTGTAATATAGTCCCGCGTGCAACGTTCAGGTTTACTTCACCATCCAGGTTTGTAATGCCACCATTGGTGCTTCCCTTTTCTATTACGTTGGCACCGGCCACCGGACCATACTGGTCTTGTACCGTAATCTTCACTTTAGTTGTTTGCATCAGCTCCAGAGGAGATTCTTGTCTTGCCACCTTAACAGGAGTAGGCTGAGTTGTACCGGCAAAGAGGAAAGAGGTATATCCCAGTCCTAACAGCAACAAAACAAATGGTTTACATACTTTCATAAATAGTAAAAATTATAAGTGTTTATTCTTGCAATCCTTTTTGATTTGCGCTGCAAAGATGGAGCAGCCAGATTTCATCTTCGTAACACCCATGTTACGTTTGTGTAATATTTCTAGTTTTTAATTTTTATATCTTAATTCCTCCCTATCCCAGATATGGTATGTTCTTTCAGAGTTTACGTTTATATTTCTTTTTTATCCCTTATCTCCCCGTGATAATGAAAAGCCTATAATCCCTTCTACTTCTATCAGCTGCCTAAGCTTTATACAGAAGTGCGCTTTTAATTCAACTGTGAACAGATTGTGTTGTAAACAGCCACCGGAAGCATATCCGACAACCATTGCAGCTATTCTGCCCCACTGGCAGACAAATGGTGAATATGCACAAGATGGCAACTTGTGTTGCACAAGATGCCATCTTGTGCAGCATAAGTTGCCATCTCGTGTAACACTCCCTTTAATGCGGAAGATGAAATGGACTAAAGTAATGGTCTGTCAGATACTGTGCGGTAATTGGATGACATTAGAAATGTCATCAAAGGCTTACTTTCCACCCTCTACCCGGAAGAAGCCTTTCATTTCTACCGGTTCTCCTTGCTCGGTAATGCCTCTAAGCGTTACCTCATAGTCGCCATTCAGGTCGGAAGTATAGAAGGTAAAGGTGCGCTCAGAAGGAGTCAACGTCGGGTTCCAGTAGAGCGTATGACGGAAGTCGGGTACTCGTGAGAGTTTCTGAGCAGGGGTTTCATAAACCGGCAAGCGGAAAGATGGCCGGTCTTGCGGAAACTCGTAAGCCAGCAACTGAGAATTTATATCCAGCATCATCTCCGGCAAAGTTCCCTTGTGGGTAATCATGGAGACAATGCCATCATAAATCTTACCGCCGAAGCTGTATTGTCCACCGTAGCGATGGATATAGTGCAACATGTGGGCGTTGTAGTTCAGAGCTGCCTCATGGTTCTCAATAGGGATACCGTCCAGCAGTACCAACGTTTTCTGACGACTGAAACGATTGATGTCTGACTGCAGCGTACGGATGGCGTTTTTGCTTACACCGACACCGACAACAAACTCTATCAGAGCCTCACGCACTGTGTTAAAGCGCACATATTCATCCAGATTGTAACTGGCTGTAGGCACCAGGCTGTGCAATTGCTTCAGCAACCCGCCCTTTTCCTGCAAGGTATCTACCGGCAAAAGAGGATAAATCTGTACACCCTGGCTACGTTCCAGCAAGGCTTCCTCTCCACAAGCCAAGCGTAGAGGGGGAAGCTGTTTGGGCAATGCCTCCATAAAGGGAGAGACAAGTTCCGGACGGCAGTCACTCTGTTGGAAGGGTATAGAGGTCAGTACCACATCTTGCATATCGGTAATGCCTGTGGTAAAGAAGAAGTAGGTGCCATCGGGTTGCAGACGACCATCAAAAATACGAATATCTTTTCCCACGCAAGAGAGGCGGGTAAACACAGAATCGGGCACACCGGTTACCAACCGGCCGGCAGCAATATGTCCCTCACACTCGGCAATATAACGTTTGTTCCCGGGTGATACAACATGCTCATCAGCCTCGTTCACAGCCTGATAGGGTGGCAAAGTGTAATCCTTACGCACTACGGCAAGGCTCAACTCACGCAACGAGGCAGGTAATTGCGGCAACTGCAGGGTCACTTTATCCCGATTTTTATAGAGAGGCTTGTCGGTCTGTAACTGATAAGTAGGCGTTTCTTGCGATTCTAAGAGAGAATCCGGAACCACATCAACGGCATCTTCATCCGAAACCTGGCCGGCATTCAGCACGGCAATGTACTTCTTAGGAAAAGAGGAAGAGGGGTAGTTACGCATGTAACGTGTATATCCCATCAATCGGAAAGTGCCCGAGTGCATGGAGGGATTGAGTTTTATCCTTGCCCAACCGGTTCCATTCTCCAGGGCTACCTTAGCCTGAGAGTAGATTTGTTTGGCGTCTGAAATCTCTATATAGGCCACTTTGCTGAGTGGATAATCTCGGTAGAGGGAGTCGGTCACACACACCTTTATCCACAATTCCTCGCCTGCCAAGTAACACTCTTTGTCGGTGTACAGGCGCATATGTTCTCTGGGTACTTGGGCTGAGGCTGTCCAAGCGAGTACTCCAAACAGAAATATAAATAGAGTTGTTCTCATACAGTTCATTATTTTTTAATAGGCCAATAGCTGGGACGAGAAAAGATTGTAGCTCCCAAAGCTCTTACATTTACACATCGTTCATAAGTCCAGGTGGTAGACACGCCTGTTCCTTCAATAGCCCAGTAGCCGCTATTATACATTTCTTCTTCACTTTTGGGTGGAGTAAAGTCTGAAGCAAACACCACCGGGCAATTAAGAGTTTCGCGGAACTTAATATCTTTATTGTCGATAAACAGTCTCTTTGTGCTGACATTCATGTTAACGCCCACATAACCAATGGCTTTCTTTGCAGAATTAGTACAAGTTATGTTAGTAGGCAGTTCTGAGGGTTGGGTGCCGAAAAGACCACCCGAGCCTTCACTGATTTTTGCTTTCTCTGAATAATACTCATACTCCGCTTTTGATACTCTGCGTTGAATGAAGTTAGTGGAATAGAGTACCGACAGGCGATAGTCATTGGCTTGGATGGAGTAAACAGGTTTGTCAATTAGTGCATATCCCTCATTATTGATAACTGTGCCCACTAAGGTAGACGAGGAGACACTGCGTGACCAGCCAAGAGAGCGAGCATAGCCGGCACCAGGCTTCACTTTTCGGGCTGCGACATCGAAATATGAGGTGGCTGTCATATAAGAACGTAGCTCCCACACCTCTTCAAAGTTCCAGACATAATAGGCATCTTCGTCACCGGTTACTGAGAGATAGATGTTTACCGGGCCGTACTCTACCGCCTGTTTATACGACAGGCTGTCTATCGGTTCAGTCACCAGGGGACGCTGTGCGGTGGAGGTATAGGTTTCTCCATCATAAGCCACTTCCAGATGATATTCAACTTCAGGGTTCAAAGTACCGAGCACAGCCTCAAACTTACCGCTGCCTTGTGCCACAGCCTGCCAAGAGGAGCCATCGCTTCCCACCACCTTTACCTGCGCATCAATCTTGCTGATGTCTGTAGGAACCTCTTCTACATTCAACGAGTATGTCCTTGAAACAGCAAATACACAAGTGGTATCTGAAATAATATCACCACTCACTACCAACATGCCGACGGTGTCACTGGGCAGGTCAGCGTTAAAATCTTCCACACAGGCTGTCACCGACAGCAGTGCAAGAAGAGACAGAGCATATATTTTACTTAGCCTTTTCATACATGTCAGAATTTAATGTTGTAAGTTATAAAAGGAATGGGCACACCGAAGATAGACATTTTGTAGCCCTTAATCTTGTTACCTTCGTTGACGTAATAGATGGAGTAAGTGTTCTTACGTCCCGTCAAGTTGTACACACCGAAGGAGATGGAGCTATGTGTTAACAGAGTCAGGTGATGACTGGGTTCCACATTGAAAGACAAATCCATACGGAAATAGTCGGGAACGCGGAAACTGTTACGCTCGGTGTAGTAGAGTTGCGGAGTCTCTAGAATGGGGTCATAGTACTGACCGGCCGGAACTGTGGTCGGACGACCTGTACTGTAATCCACATTCAACGACACACTATAGCGCTTGGTAAACTTATAGTTACCCACAAACTTAAAGTCATGAGGTTTGTCATACTCTGCAGGATACCACTCACCATTATTAACCGGCTTAGCAATACGCGGGTCATTCTGGCGGAGGAAAGTACGTGAATAGGTGTAACTAACCCATCCATTGAGTTTACCGGAGGGTTTCTTCAGCTGTAATTCCACGCCATAAGCATAGCCTTCAGTATTGATTACATCGGTTTCTAGGTGGTGATTCATCAGCAGTTGCGCTCCACTTCTATAGTCCAGATAATCACTCAGTTTTTTGTAATATCCCTCCAGCGAAAGCTCATACTGTTGGTTGGGGGTATTATAATAGGTACCCAGTGCCAATTGCCATCCGTTTTGAGGTTTGATGTTCACGTCACTGAGTTTCCAAGTATCGGTAGGTGACATGCTGATAGAATTAGATACCTTGTGAATGTATTGCTTCATAGTGTTGAAACCTGCCTTGATAGAGAGGTCATCAGTGAAAGCATAGCGGGCAGATAAGCGGAACTCTGGACCGTGATAGGTCTTGATGATTTTACCAGCTCCGGCCGACACTTCTTCCTCTACCGTTGCGTCCGAAGGAAGCATACCGGGTTGATAAATACGATAGTCACGAGGTCCTAGAGCATTGAAGAGGGAATAACGAACACCTGCATTGACGGAGAGTTGGGGAGAAATATCCCATTGGTCACCCACATAGATGGCACTCTCCAGTGCTTTATCATTCTGCAGTTCATCACTTTCTCCACCCAGATAACCTCCTACCGGTTCCAGTTTACCCGTCTTGATATTATAGAACTGGCTGAGAATACCGAAACTGAGGTTATGCTTTTCGTTGTACTTATAGGTAAAATCGGCTTTTCCAAACCATTGGTTGATGGCAAAGGAGAGACGGGTACCTCTGTTTTCTGTTACATATTCATCATTTCTGTAGTCGTAATGGTCATATCCGGCCGCAAAGTTACCTATCAACTTGTCTGAGAAAATGGTTCTCCAATTGGCAGAGATATTCATGTTACTATAAGCATACTTCTGCATTTCGTTGAAAGAGAAGCGGTCATGGCTATAGTAGCCATAGAGATTAAACTTGTGTTTCAGGTTGAGTGTGTGTGAGAAAACAGCACCTACATCCCAGAAGCCGGCTTTTCCATCCTTGTACCCGCTCTTCTCGGGAAGTTTCTTCAGAATCCAATCCGAGTAGGTGGTACGGCCACTCAGCAACAGTGAAGTCTGTTGTTTGATGATGGGAATCTCGAAATTCAGTTTACTGGTTACCACACCGATGCCTGCTGCGCCGGTAAACTTCTCTTTACTAGCCTCTTTACTGGTCATATTGAGTACCGATGCTATACGACCTCCATACTGGCTGGGGATACTGCTTTTGTACAACTCAGCATCCTTAATCATGTCTGAATTGAAGGCTGTGAAGAAGCCGAAGAGGTGGTTTGGGTTATAGATAGTACCGTTGTTCAGCAACAAGAGGTTCTGATCCGACGAGCTACCGCGCACGTTATAGCCGCTGGCAGCCTCTCCGGTGGTCTTGATGCCCGGTAATGTCTGTATCATACGGAGGATATCTACCTCACCCATAGCAGTAGGAATGTTTTTCAGTGCAGCGGGTTGAAACTTTTCAATACCCAAACGAACATCTTTAACGTTTTGGACACGACCCGATACAATCAGTACTTCGTCCAGCATATGGTTCTGTTCTTCCAACTCCACAAGGACACTACCATCGCCATACGCCATAAACTGACGGCGGGTCTCTTTGATGTTAAGACCGGTAATTTCCAGCACATTGTAACCGACCGGAACTTCCAGCGTGAACTCGCCATCAGGGCCTGTCACAGCTGCTGCCCAGGGGTCTCGGTGGACAACGTTGATACCGGCCATATTCTGTCCCGTTTTGAAGTCATATACCCGACCACTGAGTTTCACAGAGGGACGTTCTGTTGGTTTGTAACGATTGCCCAGTTCATAGACTTTATTCTCTGAAGAAGCTGTTACCACGGGTACATAACCGGATGCATCGTCACCCTGACCAACATTTCGGGTAGTGCGAAGTCGGGGAGAGAGTGCCATTGACAGGTACGTATTAGGCAATACGAAGATGGTGTTACCCGTCACTGTTACCCGCCAGGGAGTGTTTCTGAGAGCCTGGCTAAGAGTTTCTGCCGTAGGTTCATCCGTTGCGGGTTTCTTCACTTTCACAGGAGTGGTCATAGTGGTGTAGATGCGGAAAGAGGAGTTTCGTTCCACCTCATCCATCAGTTGAAAAACGGAAATACTGTCCGTCACCACCTGTTTAGCTTTTCGTTGCGCACTTAGAGCAGGCGGAAGAGCCAGTAGTGCGACCAACAAGAGGGCTGGTTTGAATATCTGTCGATTCATGAGCTTACTTATTTGTGAGTATATCTGCCTGTTCGGCCAACTGTTGCATGGTCTCCACGGGGCGTTCACGATACTTCAGATGATGTTTCCGAGCATGTGCTTTGAGGGATTTCTTCTGTTCGGGGAACAGTTTCAGCAGGTCGTTGCGCGAGGTGAGTTGATACTCCTTACCGTCCATTTGCAGACAGAAGTACTTATCTTGGGCAAAATTGTTGTAGACGATGCCGTCTTTGGATATTGGTCGCGAGTGCATACACTTGATGTAATAGAGCAAACGCATGCGCGGGCTTTCATACAACAGAGCAGCATAAGTGTCTCGATAGGGTACATACTTCTGTCCACCGATGGTGAAATAGGTCATTCGGTTGGGGTTTACCTGCAATACGTTGCGCTTTTCAGGCATTACCACGAGTAGAACTTTCCGGTAAGTATCGTAACGTAACTGTTGGTCAATGTAAAGATGACCATCGAAACATACCGTACCGGTTCTGAACTGGTCGGTGTCCCAGTAGGGGTGATTGTAGTACTGTTGATGGTGGTAGCGTTCTTCAATACGCCCCGAGTAGAGGGCAGCATTGTCACCGGCAGCTTTCCGATACTCCTCAAACACAGGGTTTTGAGCATTCGCTTGTAGGAGAAATCCTAACCCCATCACACACAAAAGCAAGGTTTTTCGCATCAGTTTTTCTTTCCCGTAATTTGTTAATCAATAAAGATTTGTTCGTTAAAGCGCGGTAAATGTAGCAAAGTTTTATCAATACTGGCCTATTTTTCCTCCTTTTTAACACATTCCTTACAGGATGACTACAATCTGATAGTGCACAACCGGAAAGACAGAAGTCTTCAATCTATTACGTGGAAGTACTTCGAGAGGGAAAAGTAAAGCATTAAAACTTCTCTGATACAATAATAGGTACACATGCGCGTTATAGAAGTAGTTCAGCTTTCACAAGTAGGAACTCGCGAAGGAGAAACTCCTCCTTTAACTACTAGCAAAGCGATAACTCCTTTAACTAGTTAAGAAAACGATTATGATAGAATACATTAAAGGCGGAATTGCCGAGCTCAGTCCGGCAACCGCAGTGATTGATTGCAATGGTTTGGGATATGCAGTAAACATCTCACTGAATACTTACTCAGCCATTCAAGGTAAAAAAGAGTGCAAGCTTTATATCTATGAAGCCATTCGAGAAGATGCTTATGTGCTATATGGTTTTGCCACCAAGCAGGAGCGGGAACTGTTTTTATTGCTCATTTCTGTGTCTGGCATCGGGGGAAACACGGCACGCATGATTCTCTCTGCACTGACTCCGACGGAACTGATAAACGTCATCGGCAGCGAAAATGCATCCTTACTGAAGAGTGTGAAGGGCATCGGGCTAAAGACAGCACAGCGCATTATTGTTGATTTGAAAGACAAAATCAAAGGCAGTCTGGGTAGCGGAATGGAAACAAGCGAGGGAAGCACTCCCCTACTCTCGCCCACCATCAGCCGCATCCACGAAGAGGCAGTGGCGGCTCTCACCATGTTGGGATTCCCTCAACCGGCCTCTCAGAAGGTAGTGACTGCTATCTTAAAAGAAGAACCATCCGCACCGGTGGAACAAGTCATCAAGCTTGCCCTAAAACGGTTATAAAACCTATAATTATTGACATAGTTGAAAAGGCACTTCCTTCATATGCTACTGACACTACTGCTGAGCACTTTGCCCGGCAGCTTTGTTGTCATGGGGCAGACATTGATGGGCGATTCGGTGCCTCAGGGTGTGTCATTGCGCATGCCTGAAAACGTCAAGACTGTCATTCAGTACGACCCTTCGTCAGACACCTATCTGCTTCGAAAACAGGTGGGAGGCATGGATGTGGAAGTTCCTCGTCTGCTTACTGCCGCTGAATACTTGGCATGGACCATGGAACGTTCCACCCGTAAGTTCTATCTGGAGAAGCAACGGGAGGAAGCAGACAAGAACTCGGGGGCTTTCGACTTCCTAGACATGAAGTTTAACCTCGGTCCGGCAGAGAAAATCTTTGGCCCCGGTGGCGTACAGATACGCACACAGGGCAGTGCAGAAATCAGCATCGGCATGAACTACACTAACGTGGATAACCCCTCACTTCCGGAGAGCCAACGCAAGACGTGGGGCTTCGACTTCGACGAGCAGGTGAACGTGAACGTACAAGGCAAGGTTGGTGATAAGGTCAATCTCAACATGAACTACAACACAGATGCCACATTTGACTTCGACACCAAGCGCATGAAGCTGAAATATGAGGGCAAGGAGGACGAAATCATCCAGTTGGTTGAGGCGGGTAATGTGAGTATCACGTCGGGCAACTCACTCATTCGTGGAGCATCGGCTCTGTTTGGCATCCGCACCGACTTGCGTTTCGGCCGTCTTCAGTTGCAAACAGTGGTCAGTCAGCAGGAGAGCGAAGCCAAGACCGTTACCAGCAAAGGTGGTGCACAAACCATTCCCTTTGAACTCTCAGCAGACCAATATGAGGCCAACCGCCACTTCTTTTTGGCACATTACTTCCGCGACAGCTATGACAAGAACATGCAGCAACTACCCAACATATTGTCCGGCATCACCATCAAGCGCATCGAAGTGTGGGTAACCAATAAACGAGGTAACTATGACAATCCGCGTAACATTGTAGCGCTGAGTGATTTGGGAGAAGCTTTTCATCTGGACAATGCTGCATGGAGTGGCTCAGGCAATGCCGCATCTCCCACCTCATCCACCAACTTACCACGCAACAGTGCCAACACTCAGTACACGCAGATGACCACCACCTATGCCACCGCACGCGACATCAGTCAGGTAACAACAACCCTCGGAGCTATTCCGGGCATGGAAAGTGGAAGGAGTTATGAGAAGATAGAGAGTGCCCGACTACTTACCGAGAATGAATACACGCTGAATACAAAACTGGGGTATCTCTCCTTAAAACAGACCTTACAACCGGACGAAGTACTGGCTGTGGCTTTTGAGTACACCATGGGCGGGCAGACCTATCAGGTAGGAGAGTTTGCCGGTGACATACGCGACACCAGTCAGTCACTCTTCGTCAAACTGTTGAAAGGCACCTCCAACACGCCCGATGCAGCTTGCTGGAATCTTATGATGAAAAACGTCTACAGTCTGAATGCCTACTCGGTGCAGAAGGAGCGTTTTCAGTTGAACATTACTTACCAGAGTGATACCACCGGTGTCTACCTGAGATACCTGCCCGAAGGAAACATGAGCCGTACTCCATTACTTCAGGTATTGGGACTGGATAGACTGAATAGTCAGCAGCAGGTTGGCTCCGACGGCTTCTTCGACTATGTAGAAGGCTACACCATATCACCTACCGATGGGCGCGTGTACTTTCCCGTGGTGGAACCATTCGGTGACCATCTGCGGAAGCAAATAGGAGACAGCCGCATTGCCGACAAATATGTATTCGATGCACTATACGACTCAACGCAAACCGTAGCCTCACAAACCGCCGACAAGAACAAGTTCAGGTTACAAGGTGAGTTCCGTGCCAGCAGTGCCAATGAGATTCGACTGGGAGCTACTAACATTCCTATTGGTTCTGTCAGAGTAACGGCAGGAGGAGTCACTCTGACAGAGAACAGCGATTACACCGTGGACTACACGTTGGGAGTGGTAACTATACTTAATCAGAGTATTATAGATGCCGGCACTTCCATCAACGTAGACCTGGAGAGTAACACCTTCTATGGCATGCAACGCAAGACGATGTTGGGCATGAACTTTACTTACGATTTCAGTCCAAACTTCCAGTTAGGCGGAACACTGATGCACCTGAGCGAGAAGCCGTTGACCAGCAAAGTAGCTATGGGAGAAGAGCCACTGAAGAACACGCTGTGGGGGTTGAATGCTTCGTGGAAGACAGAAAGCCAATGGCTGACCGATATGCTGGATAAGATACCTTTTGTAGAAGCCACTCGTCCCTCTACCATCAACCTCGGAGTAGAGTTCGCCCACCTCATTCCTGGACACTCTGACAACATTCAACAGGGTGCATCTTATGTAGACGATTTCGAGAGCACCCTCAACGGTATCGACCTTCGCGCTCCCTCATACTGGATGTTAGCTTCCACTCCTTACAATCCGAATGCCACTTCGCTCTTTCCCGAAGCCAAACTGAGTGGTGATGTTGCGTATGGAAAGAATCGTGCATTGCTGGCTTGGTACTACATCGACCGTCTCTTCACCCGTCGGAACTCTTCACTCACTCCGGTGCACATCAAGAATGATCTGGACCAGCTCTCCAACCACTATGTACGCGAAGTATATGAACAAGAGTTGTTTCCTAACCGTGAAACAGCCTATCAGGAGAGCGCTTCCCTCAACGTACTGAACGTGGCCTACTATCCGACAGAGCGTGGCCCATACAACCTGGACACACAACTGAACCCGGATGCCTCACTTCCCAATCCTGAGAAGCGTTGGGGAGGCATGATGAGAAAGCTTGATACCAGCGACTTTGAGGCTGCTAACATAGAGTACATCACCTTCTGGCTACTCGACCCTTTTATCTATGAGGAGTACAACAACACAACCAACGCTATACAAACAGCAAGCGGAACAATGGGGGGAGACCTCTACATCAATCTGGGAGAGGTATCAGAGGATATACTGAAAGACGGAAAGAAAGCTTTTGAAAACGGATTACCGGCCGACGGTGATATTACCAAGACAGAAGAAACCGTATGGGGAAGGGTTCCCAGAGACCGAAGCATCGTCTACGCATTTGACAACACAGCAGGAGCACGCCGGCGTCAGGATGTGGGCCTCAATGGCTTGTCCAGTGAAGAGGAACTGAACTTTCCCACCTACAGCAACTATCTGCAGCAAGTTCAAGCGCGCGTAAACAGCGAGGCTTTTGCCCGTCTGTCTGCAGACCCTGCCGGTGACAACTATCATTACTTCCGCGGAAGTGACTACGATGCCGAGGAGCGTTCCATTCTCGACCGCTACAAGTACTATAACAATACAGAAGGGAACTCCACCGCTAGCGAAGACTCTCCGGAGCGATACGACATTTCTGCCAAAACTGTGCCCGACGTTGAGGATATCAATCAGGATAACACCGTCAATGAGAGCGAGAAGTATTACCAGTACCGCATCAGCCTTCGTCCCTCCGACATGCAAGTGGGACGCAACTTCATTACCGATAAGCGCACCGCCAGTGTACACTTGCGAAACGGACGAACCGAAGAGGTTACCTGGTATCAGTTCAAAGTGCCTGTCAGAGATGGAGAGGCCGTGGGTAACATCCGTGACTTCAAGTCTATCCGCTTTATACGTCTGTTTCTCACTAACTTCAGTCAACCAGTAGTATTGCGTTTTGCCACTCTGGAACTGATTCGGGGCGAGTGGCGCACCTATACCGATGCGTTGCAGAACAGTCAGACCAACACGGCCGGTACCGGCAATGCCAAGTTGGATGTTTCATCTGTCAATATTGAAGAGAATGCCGACCGTACCCCCATCAACTACCTGCTTCCTCCGGGCATTTCCAGAGTGATTGACCCCGGCCAGCCTCAACTTCGCCAACAAAACGAACAGGCGCTGAGTCTGAAAGTGGAACACTTGTTGCCAGGTGAAGCAAGAGCCATCTACAAGAACACTTCTATGGATTTGCGCAGATACCGCCGTCTGCAGATGTACACACACGCAGAGGCATTGCCTGACATGGATACCGACCCGCAGGATGGGGAGTTAAGTGTCTTTATCAGACTAGGCTCCGACTACCGAAACAACTATTATGAGTACGAGATACCTTTAACATTGACTCCCCACGGTACCTACAGTGGTTCTGCCGGGCAACGAGAAGTGTGGCCGGCTGATAATGAGTTGGACATCAATCTGACGGTGCTCACCCAAGCCAAGAAGAACCGAAACCGATTGAAGAACCTGCCGGGGAGCAATGTCTCCTATGCCAAGCTCTACTCAGAGTACGACACCGAACAGCCCAAAAACAAGGTCAGCGTCATAGGCAATCCTTCGCTGGCGGAGGTTAAGACCATGATGATTGGCCTACGAAACAATGCCCGTTCCTCCAAGAGTATAGAGGTGTGGGTGAATGAGTTGCGACTAACCGACTTCAACGAGGAGGGAGGCTGGGCGGCACAGGGAAACCTGAACGTTCAGTTGTCAGACATCGGAAGCCTGAACTTGGCCGGCCATTACGAGAGTGCGGGTTTCGGAGGACTGGAGCAAAGCGTCAGTGAACGCAGGCTGGATGATTACCTGCAGTACAGTGTAACCACTACGGTAGACTTGGGACGATTCTTCCCTAAGCAGGCAAAACTCTCCATTCCGCTCTATTACTCCTACTCCAAAGAGCAAAACACACCGAAGTACAACCCACTGGATAAAGACATGTTGCTGGACGATGCACTCGACGCCCTCACTACCGAGGCAGACCGTGACTCACTCATGCACATCGCCAGAGAGGTTACAAGCTACAGCAACTTCAGTTTAAGCAACATGCGTGTGGGTATCAGTAGCAAGAATCCCATGCCTTACGACCCTTCCAACCTCACCTTCAGCTACTCCCGCAGCAAACGAAGCAACAGCGGGAGCACCACTGCTTATGAAGACGAACTGGACTGGAGGGGAAGCATTGGCTATCAGTACAGTCCTGTGTATAAGCCTTGGCAACCTTTCAAAGAGATGAAGAACCCCTCCCCATGGCTAAAGTTTGTCAAAGAGTTCCACCTGAACTGGTTACCGCAAAGCATCTCGTTCAACACCGACATCAGTCGGCACTACTATGAGTTGCAGTTACGGGACATGGAAGCATTGACGGCTGGCAGTGCCCAAGGCTTACAGATTACGGGCACGGAGTCCATACCGGTCTCTTTTGCCAAAGAGTTTCTCTGGAACCGCGACTTTGCCATTCGCTGGGATTTGACGCGCAACCTGCAGATGAACTTCACTTCGGCCACTCATGCTGAAATAGAAGAGCCGTATGGAGTAGTCAATAAAGAGTTGTACCCTGACCAATATGCGGCCTGGAAAGATTCTGTGCAACACAGTCTCTTGCGCCTCGGACGTCCCATGGATTACCAACAGACCTTCAACCTCTCTTATAAGTTACCGTTTGACAAGTTTCCCGTAACCGACTGGATGAACGTGGATATGCGGTTCGCCTCTTCCTACAATTGGAATCGGGGAGTAGACCTGTCGGACGGGGTGGCGATAGGTAACACCATCAGCAACCAGCGAAGTCTTGACTTCAACGGGCGTTTCAATTTAGAGGCACTATATAATAAGGTGTCCTTCCTGAAACGGGTTAACCGCAAGTTTGCCACCGGAGGCCGGAGGGAACAAGTCACAGAAAAGTACATAAGGCAACCCAACGCTACCCAACAGTCAAACCGACCGCAAGGAAAGGCCGGTCTGAAGCAAGAACGCAGTTTTGTGAAAGAGCTTCAGCTGAAGCCCGACACCTGCCTGGTGGTGAAGCACAACCTGAACACACGCCGGCCGAAACTTAGCGCGACCACGCCGGACGGAAAGCGTTTCCGACTGCGTTACAAAGTAATGGATGCCAACACGTTGCGCATTGAGAACCGAGACACGATACATTTGCGACTCACCGTGCTGCCCCCTCCCAATCCGGAAGATAACAAGTGGTACAAGCTGGCCGAGCATGCCGCGCGGTTAGCCATGAGTGTGCGCAACTTCAGTATCTCCTACAAAAACACCTATTCTATGACACTGCCCGGTTTCCATCCCGAAGTGGGAGACATGTTCGGACAGAAGAGACATGGCGGAGCATTGGCACCCGGCTTGGATTTCGCCTTCGGATTGACCGGTGACAATTACATCAACCGAGCGATGGAGAACGGGTGGTTGCTCTGTAACGATTCGGTTGTCTCACCGGCCAGCAGCAACAAGCAAGAAGATCTGCAGTTGCGCATCACCCTGGAACCGATTCGCGACTTAAAAATTGACCTGACGGCTCACCGTACTCGCAACCGAAGCCGCGAAGTGCAATTCATGTTCCCCGGCATGCCCGACAGCCACAGCGGTAGTTTCTCCATGAGTGTCATCACTCTGGGCAGTGCTTGGGAAGGAAGAAGTGCCTCCAACGGGTATAACTCTTCCACCTTCAATCGCTTCTTAAAGAACCTCGACGTAGTGCAACGGCGGGTAGAGGCCAACTATCATGGCACCACCTATCCCAAAGGGACAGCCCTGGAGGGACAGCCATTCGACACCCGCAACGGTACCGTCAACAAGTACGCTGCCGACGTAATGATACCCGCCTTCCTGGCTACTTACACCGGAAGGGATGCCGGTTCGGCTGCTTTAGACTTCTTCCCCGGACTGCTTTCCATGCTTCCCAACTGGCGAATCACCTACTCCGGACTGGGGAAGATTGATTGGTTTAAGCGTTACTTCCGCAGCATCAACCTGAATCATGCCTACCGGAGCACCTATGCGATAGGCAGTTACAACACGTTCCAAACCTTCAGAGAGGTCATGGGAGACATGGGGTTCGTTGAAGATGTACAGACAGGGCTGCCCATTCCCTCTTCCCGTTTCGATGTAAGCATGGTTTCCATCAATGAACAGTTTGCTCCTTTGGTGGGCATAGATATGACGTGGAAGAATGGTATCACCACTCGCCTGGAGTGGCGCACTACCCGCGTGATGAACTTAAGTGTAACCGCCTTGCAGCTGGTAGAGAGTAGTTCCAAGGATTTGGTAGTAGGTTTGGGGTACAAGCTGGTAAACTTCCGTCCCTTCGGAAGCAGTGGAGGCAAGAAGAGTAAAGCACGTTCCGGCCACGACCTCACACTGCGAGCCGATTTCTCCCTGCGCAACCAGTCTGCTTTGTGCCGCGATGTGCAGGAAGGGTTTACACAAGCCACCAGTGGCAATCGGGCCATCAAGCTGTCATGTTCGGCAGACTATACACTCAGTCGCCTACTTACCCTTCGCCTCTATTATGAAAGACAGAAGAACACCCCGCTGGTATCTGCTGCTGCATACCCGGTTATCAGTGCCGACTTTGGTTTCAGCATGAAGTTCTCCCTGACCCGATGAGGGATACGAAGCACTACTTCACCCTTCTGTTCAGCTGGTTGTTGGCCTTGGATGGCTTCGATTTTCCGATTCTCTTCCCCGTTTCTTTCTTCTTTTTCCGGATGCGGGGGCGTTCTTGTTGTGCATTACGTTTCATCTGCAAATATAGGTTAGGATTGATTGACTAGAAGAGAGAGAGTTGTTTCCACACGCCTTGCCCCTCTGCCTCTTCACGCAGATGGGAGACGGTCAGCCCGATGAGGCGGATGGGATGCTCTGAGTAGTCCACCTCCTTTAACAGTTGTTTGGCCAGGGGGAGGATAACGTCCAGACTTGTCAGCTCTCGGGCACAGGTCTGACTGCGGGTTATCTGGGTAAAGTCGTGGAACTTTATCTTCAGTGTAAGTGTGTTGCCACGAAACTCTTTACGTTTCAGCCGCTCTACCAGTTCCACGGCCGTGTGATAAAGTTCGATGATGACGGAAGAACGCAGGCGGATGTCCTTCTCTAACGTACGTTCACAGCCGATGGACTTGCGTATCCGAACCGCCTCCACGGGGCGAGGGTCTATGCCACGGGCAAAGTCATAATACAATGCGCCGGCCTTGCCGAACTGACGTTGTAAGCCACCCAGTGAGTACGAGCGTAACTGTGCCCCGTTGTGAATACCCATCCGGTGCATCTTTTTAGCCGTGACAGGCCCCACTCCCCAAAAACTTTCAATGGGCAATCGGGCGATGAAGGCCAGTGCCTTGTCGGGATGAATCGTGCAAAGACCGTCGGGCTTGCGGTA
This sequence comes from Bacteroides sp., assembly GCA_017621035.1. Lineage (GTDB taxonomy): Bacteria > Bacteroidota > Bacteroidia > Bacteroidales > Bacteroidaceae > Bacteroides. The sequence continues at coordinate 66,302 of JAGATY010000086.1, forward strand.
GTCGGATGCCACCTTGGCCAGGAATTTGTTATAGGAAACACCGGCCGATGCCACAAGATGCAGTCGTTCGCGTATCTTCTGTTTGATTTCTTTGGCTATGTCGACGGCCAAATCTATGCCGGGTTTGTTCTCCGTGACATCTAGAAACGCCTCATCCAAAGAAATCGGCTCCACCACATCTGTGTACTCGTGGAAGATTTCATGTATCTGGGCAGACACCTCCTTATAAACCTCCATCCGCCCGGGCACAAAGATAAGCTCCGGACAAATGCTCTTGGCACGCAAAGAGGGCATAGCCGACCTCACTCCCAAGCGGCGAGCCTCGTAACTGGCAGCAGCCACTACCCCCCGTGCCTCAGCATGTCCCACAGCAATAGGTTTACCCCGCAGCTCCGGATGGTCGCGCTGCTCCACCGAAGCATAGAAAGCATCCATGTCGATATGTATAATCTTCCGCAATTTCATATTCGTCCCGCAAATGTAAACATTGTATGCGCAATGCCCGCACTTTAAACCCGAAATTTTCCACACTTCCCTCTCCTACCCTCCGCATACACATTCCTCATCTTCTGCACACAAAGTTTCCGTCTTCTGCATACAAACTCATCCGGCGGAAGACACTATCTTCTCTGTCACCACACACGTACAGCTTCTGCACAAGATGGCAACTTATGCTGCACAAGATGGCATCTTATGCAACACAAGATGGCATCTTGTGCATCTCTTCTTTTAATGCAACATCCAAGAAGTCTGTGTGCAAAGGGTGAAAAGGTTTAATGGGAAGCATGAAATGTCCTAGTTCCGATAACCTTGCCAACTAGTCCCCTGTCCCTCGTTCCTTGTCAACTCGTCCCTTGTCGACTCGTCAACTTTTCACCTTCTTTCTGAGTCACAAATGATTACAAAAAGATGTGTAAAGATTTTTGGTACCAAGTTCCCAAAGTACTCAGCAGACTAAAAAAGTAACTGGTCAAGTTATTGACGCTACTGGTGAACCGGTAATCGGCGCCAATGTAGTAGAGAAAGGTAATACCGGTAA
>JAGATY010000087.1 GCA_017621035.1 Bacteroides sp.
CAACTATCAACTATCAACTATCTAAACTATCTCCCCAAACTTACTTGCGAAAGTTGTGAAGAATAATATCCTCGTACCCTCGAGATACCTTCGCCCATATCCATACAATATTGCTTCGATATACCTAGGCTATTTCCCTGGAATATCAGTAGTTTATCAAATATATATCGAAGCAATACTATATAGATGATGAAGAAATTACCTGCTTGACTCCTCCCGAGAAGCGCTCACAATTAGGGGAATATATTTTTTGTCGAAAAAATGCTTACCTTTGCAAATCCATTGTACCCAAGTTCTTTTGTTAGAAGAGAATAGGGGGATAATGGGAGACATATTATTTAGGAAGACGTTTACTTAACGTTTTGTCTTTTGACACTTAGGAATCTCGCAAATTCATGAACCGTCAAAAAAGCGCAAAGCAATGGTAGATGTCTACGGGGATATGTTAAATATCCCCAACCTACTCTATACCCATAACTAGAGTAGGATTGGGATTGTTATACATATCAGCGTGGGCGTTTGCGTTGCTCGTTCTTGACGGTTGGGCAATGCGAGAGCCTCTAAGTGTGGGACGGGTGATTGGTACAGATTCCCGCGCTTCCTTTTTAATATGCGGCTTTTTCAAGATAATTACTTCAGACTCAGCGTCGGGAATCAGAGTCTACAACATTAGCTACTATGGATATACACATAGGGGAGATGATAAGACAAGAGCTTAAGCGACAGGAACGTAGCATCGCTTGGCTGGCTCGTAAGTTGGAATGTACTCGCGCCAATATCTACGACATCTTTTACAGAAAGAATATTGACCTTTTTCTGCTTATCCGCATTTCCAAGATTCTACAGCACAATTTTATTGAGGAGCTGGCAGAAAAGGTGGAAGAGATGGGGAAGTGGAAAGATGAAATATGAAAGTGGAAAGATGAAAGTGGAAAGTGGAAAGTGATAAGGAGAAATAGGAACACAGAGACAGGGAGACACGGAGAAGCTTTGATTGCTTGATAAATTTCCTCTGTGTCTTTGTGTCTCTGTGTTTTAACCCTACTTGTCAACTTGAAAATGTCAGCAGCGGGCAGCTTTCTTCTTCTCCACAATGGCATCGATGACAGCTACGGCTGTGATGTTGACGATGTCACGCACCGAGCTTTCAAAGTCTGTGAAGTGAATCGGCTTGTTCAGACCCATCTGAATGGGGCCAATAAACTCTGCATCGCTATTCATGGCCTGCATCAATTTATAAGAGGTGTTGGCAGAGCTGAGGTTGGGGAAGATGAGGGTATTGACATCTTTTCCGTTCAGGCGGGTGAAGGGGTACTTCATATCGCGCACCTCACGGTTCAGGGCAAAGTTGACTTGCATCTCTCCATCGATAGCCCAGTCGGAGTACTCCTCTTGCAGACGACGGATGGCTTCGTGCACCTTGGCCGGACTGCCGGAAGTATCTGCGCCAAAGTTAGAATAGCTGAGCATGGCCATAACGGGGGTGTGGTTGAAGAAACGGACTGTCTTTTCTGCCAGCTTGGCAACATCCATCAGCGTATCGGTATCGGGATGACGGTTGATAAGCGTATCGGCCAAGAAATAGGTGCCCTTCTTGCTGTTCAAGATGTGCATGGTTCCGAAGTGGTTGTAACCGGGCTGGATACCGATAACCTCTTTAGCCACCTTGATGGTGTTGCTGTACTTGGTATAGAGGCCTGTAATGAAGGCATCGGCTTCTCCCGTCTCTACCATCATCATGCCAAAGTAGTTACGTTCAAACATCTTATCGTTGGCCTCCTCATAGGTAGCACCTTCGCGGGCACGCTTCTCTGCCAGGATGCGGGCATAACGTTCACGACGGGGTGCTTCGTTTGGATGGCGGAGGTTCACAATCTCGATACCTTCCAGACTAAGGTCCAACTCTTTAGCCAGCTTAGTGATGGCCTCATCGTTACCCAGCACAATGGGGTGACAGATACCTTCAGCCTTGGCCTCGACTGCTGCCTTCAGCATATTGGGATGGATGCCCTCGGCAAAGACTACCCGCTGCGGGTTACGACGAGCGGTATCTCTCAGTTGGCGGGTCAGCTTACTCTCCTGCCCCATTAGTTCTTTCAGGTGCTGACGATAGGCATCCCAGTCTTCAATGGGTTTTCTTGCTACCCCACTCTCCATAGCGGCACGAGCCACGGCCATGGAGACTTCAGTAATCAGACGTGGGTCTACTGGTTTCGGGATGAAGTAATCGGGACCGAAGGTGAAGTTATTGACGTGATAGACTTCGTTTACCACATCAGGTACAGGCTGCTTGGCCAGGTCGGCAATGGCACGGACAGCAGCCAGCTTCATCTCCTCGTTGATGGCGGTAGAGGCTACGTCGAGGGCACCACGGAAGATGTAGGGGAAACCGATGACGTTGTTTATCTGGTTGGGATAGTCGCTACGGCCGGTAGACATCAGCACATCGGGACGTGCGGCCATGGCATCTTCATAAGAGATTTCGGGCACAGGGTTGGCCAGGGCGAAGACGATGGGGTGAGAAGCCATACTGCGTACCATGTCTTGCGTGAGGACATTGCCTTTGGAGAGGCCAAGGAAGACGTCGGCATCGCGAACAGCCTCTTCCAAAGTGGTGACATCGCGACGGTCGGTAGCAAAGTAGCGTTTCATCTCATTGCCCGGACGTTCCAGTCCCTCGCGGTCGCTGCGAATCACGCCTTTAGAGTCCAGCATGATGATGTTTTCATGGGTGGCACCCAGTGCTTCGTAGAGTTTGGTACAGGAGATGGCGGCAGCACCGGCACCGTTGACGACAATCTTCACCTCCTCAATCTTCTTACCGGCTACCTCCAAGGCATTCAGCAGGCCGGCACTGGAGATGATGGCTGTACCGTGTTGGTCATCGTGCATCACAGGGATGTCCAGTTCTTCTTTCAGCCGACGTTCTATCTCGAAGCACTCCGGAGCCTTGATGTCTTCCAGGTTGATGCCGCCGAAGGTGGGAGCAATGGCTTTCACGGCTTCGATGAACTTGTCAGGGTCTTTTTCATTCACCTCGATGTCGAACACATCGATACCACCATAGATTTTAAAGAGCAATCCCTTACCCTCCATCACCGGCTTACCGGCCATGGCACCTATGTCACCCAGTCCGAGCACTGCCGTACCGTTGGAGATGACGGCTACCAGATTACCTTTCGCGGTGTACTTGTAAGCATCTTGAGGATTTTTCTCTATCTCCAGACAGGGTTCTGCCACTCCCGGAGAGTAGGCCAGTGAGAGGTCTGTCTGTGTACTGTAGGGTTTGGTGGGAACTACTTCAATCTTTCCCGGCTTGCCTTGCGAGTGGTAAGCGAGGGCAGCCTCTTTTGTTATCTTTACCATATAATACCTATTTAAATCTTTAGTTGTAAATTGAGTGCAAAAGTAGAAAAAGATTTATGATTTTTGATTTTTGATTTAGAAATTGTTTTGGAATGATTTTGGTTAGAACACAGAGACACGGAAATACAGAGTTATTGAGTTATTGAGTTAAAGATTAAATTCTCCTCTGTGGCTTTGTGTCTCTGTGTTTATAAAAATAAAATCCAAACAAATTAAAAGTTACTATTTGACAATTCACGACTGACAATTGTTCACAGAGAAATCAGAAATCATAAATCTTAAATCAGAAATCTTAAATCAGAAATCATAAATCAGAATTACTCCCTATCTTTGCCGAGAATTTCTTGTAGTATATATTAAAATAAAAAAGATATGTTACAGCCCGAACTAAAAATGAGACGCGACAAGATTCGCGCACTGATGGTACCGCTAGGAATTGATGCGGCACTGATTACTTGCAACGTGAACCTCATCTATACCCTTGGTGAGGTGGTGAGCGGTTACCTTTACCTGCCGCTGGATGCTCCGGCACGACTGTTCCTGAAGCGACCCAACACTGTCAAGGGAGAGTTTGTCTACCCCATCCGCAAGCCGGAAGAGCTGCCGGAACTGATTGAGGAGAGCGGATTGCCGTTGCCAAAGATGCTGATGCTGGAGGGTGACGAGCTTTCATATGGTGAGTATATGCGACTGGCCACTTGTTTCCCCGCAGAGACGGAAGTGGTGAGCATGGGTACTATGCTCATCCGACAGGCACGCTCGGTGAAGACCCCCTTCGAGGTGGAGATGTTCCGACGCTCCGGAGTGGCACATGCCCAAGCCTACAGTCACATTCCGGAGGTGTACCGGCGGGGAATGACTGACCGCGAGCTGTCCATCGAGATTGAGCGACTGATGCGTCAGGAAGGGTGCCTAGGTCTGTTCCGAGTGTATGGCCGCAGCATGGAAATCTTCATGGGAAGTCTGCTGGCCGGCGAAAATGCGGCTACCCCTTCGCCTTACGACTTCGCCTTGGGTGGGGCAGGCATAGACCCCTCATTGCCGGGCGGAGTGAACGGTGAGGTGCTGAAGGAGGGACAAAGTTTCATGGTGGACATGGGCGGCAACTTCTTCGGCTATCTGAGCGACATGAGCCGCGTCTACTCCATCGGCAAGCTGCCGCAAGAGGCTTACGAGGCGCATCAGGTCTGCCTGCAGATTCAGCAAGCCATTGAGGCTCAGGCCAAACCGGGAACGGTGTGCGAGGATTTGTATAACCTGGCCATCGAGCTGGTCGGCAAGACGGGCTTTGGCGACTACTTCATGGGCGTGTCACAAAAGGCAAAGTTCATCGGTCACGGTGTGGGACTGGAGATTAACGAGGCACCCGTGCTGGCACCACGCATAAAGCGAGAACTGCAAGAGGGCATGGTCTTTGCCCTGGAGCCCAAGATTGTGTTGCCCGGCATCGGCCCCGTGGGCATCGAGAACACCTGGGTGGTGACTGCCGAAGGTATTGAGAAGCTGACGCCCGCACCGGAAGAGATTTGCGAGCTGTAAAAAGAGGCTCTGTAGTGTCCTCTTTATGTCAAATATATTTATCAAATAGTACAATTTCGTAACTTCTTGGTAATTAGACACATTACAAGTGATTGCGGATTGAGGGTGTAAAGGAGGCTCATTGAGAGTGACAATGAGCCTCCTTTTGCGTGTCAATGAGGCTCATTGTGCAGGTCAAGGAGGCTCATTCACAAGAATGTACAGAATCTTTACCATAAAGAGGCTACTATACAAAAAGAAAGTTGACTGCAAATCAGCTCCGCAGTCAACTTTCATTTTTCATCTTTCAACTTTCAATTTTCAATGCAAGGCAGTCATCTTACACAATGCCTTGCGCCATCATGGCGTTGGCCACCTTCATGAAGCCGGCCACGTTGGCACCCTTCACGTAGTTGACGTAACCGTCGGCCTCGGTGCCATACTTCACGCAGTTCTGATGAATGTTCTCCATGATGTAATGCAGCTTGGCATCCACCTCTTCTGCACTCCAGGAGATGCGCTCCGAGTTCTGCGTCATTTCCAGACCGGAGACTGACACACCACCAGCATTGGCCGCCTTGCCCGGTGCGTAGAGAATCTTGGCATCTTGGAACACTTTGATGGCTTCGGGGGTGGAGGGCATGTTGGCACCTTCGCTCACGGCAATCACACCGTTGGCCACCAGCTGGCGAGCATGGTCACCGTTCAGTTCGTTCTGAGTGGCAGAGGGCAGTGCAATGTCGGCCTTCTCGCCCCAAGGCTTGGCACCTTCTACATACTTCACGCCGGGGTATTGCTCGGCATATTCGCGGATGCGGCCACGGTAGAGGTTCTTCAGCTCCATGATGTAGTCCAGCTTTTCGCGGTCGATGCCTGCGGGGTCATACACATAACCATCTGAGTCACTCATGGTGAGCACCTTACCACCCATCTGGAGCACCTTCTCTGCAGTGTACTGAGCCACGTTTCCGGCACCGGAGATGAGGACAGTCTTACCCTTCAGATCCATGCCCTTAGTCTTCAGCATCTCCATCAGGAAGTAGACGTTGCCGTAACCGGTAGCTTCGGGACGGATGAGCGAACCGCCAAACTCGCGACCTTTGCCGGTGAAGGTGCCAGTGAACTCACGCGTCAACTTCTTGTACATGCCGAACATGAAGCCTACTTCGCGACCGCCTACACCGATGTCGCCGGCAGGAACATCCATGTCAGGACCTACGTGACGCCACAACTCCAGCATGAAGGCTTGACAGAAGCGCATCACTTCGTTGGTACTCTTTCCACGCGGAGAGAAGTCGGAACCTCCCTTGCCACCACCCATCGGAAGGGTAGTCAGTGAGTTTTTAAATGTCTGCTCGAAAGCCAGGAACTTCAGGATGCCGAGGTTCACAGAACTATGGAAACGGATGCCGCCTTTGTAGGGGCCGATGGCGTTGTTGTGCTGCACACGGTAGCCCATGTTGGTCTGCACATTGCCTTTATCATCTACCCATGTTACGCGGAATTGGAACACTCTGTCGGGAATACAGAGACGCTCAATGAGGTTTGCTTTATCAAATTCGGGATGCTTGTTGTACTCTTCTTCAATCGTTCCTAAAACTTCTTCTACCGCCTGATGATACTCCGGTTCGTTAGGAAATCTTCTCTTCAGGTCTTCTAATACCTTAGCTGCATTCATAATTCTACATCTTTTTAAGTTTATAAATCGATTCTCTCAATAGGAAGATGCACTCCGACAAAACGCCACCTGCATCAACCTTTCGGGCGCAAAAGTATAGATAAAAACAAAACAAGCAAACAATTTATAAACAAAAAGTGAGATAAAGCAACATTTTTATTGATTTATCTCACAAAATTGAATAAAAAGATAGTATTTATTCCTTTTTAAAAGATTTCACGACAGGTACCAAACAGAGTGCTGCCGAAAAAGCAAGGGAAAGGATGACCGGGCCATCAATTCGTTCGGCCGAAGTCAATACAATGTAGCAAAGTGCCGCCCAAAGCAGGACGATGCAGATACTTTGTGTGCTGGAGAGTTTACGTTTCATTGCCATAGTTTATCGTAATAAGGTGGGCAAAAGTAGTGATAAAAAGTGAGAATCCACTCCCACCAAGCAAGAATCCGTCTCTGCAAGCCTCTGTTCCTCCATCTCTGTCCTCAATGAGAAAGGTAAAAGGTATTGTTAGATACGAATTGACAAGTTAACAAGTTGACAAGTTAACAAGGCCAAGGTTCCTCGTCAACTTGTCAACTCGTCAACTTATCAACTTATCAAATTACTCTTCCGCTTGGAACTTACGACTCACCTTCATCAGGTTGATACTATAAGTCACAACGTTCTGAGCCTCTTGAATCATGGTCAGATATACCATGCTTACCTTGATGCTTCCGCTCTGGCTTTGGATGCGTTGCAGCTCTTTACGTTTCAGTTGTGCGAGCTGTCCGTTCAGGTCGTTGGCCTTGCGGATGTCATTTTCAAAGTCATCATAACGATTGTCTTCCAACTTACTGCGACAAGCCTGCAAGAGGTTGGTAATGTCTTCAGTAACATCACCGAACTCACCCTTCTGAATGGCATCCAGCGGTTTGAAATTGTTGTCGATATGTTCCAAACAGGGTTCACACAAACGGCCGATGCTGTAAACCAGCTCACTGGCAAAATCGTTACCCTGATAGTAGTAGAGACCTTTTTCCAGTACCGTATTGTTATCCAGACGACACATGGCCAGTGTACCGGTACGCTTCATCTGCTTGACAAGCTGCTTCTCAAACTTCACGGCCCCCATGGCACGACGTAATCCACGCAGATTCTCGTGCAAGAAGGAGGTAACGGTACGCTCAAAGTTCTCTTGCACAAACTCCAGCACCTTGGACATCTCTTCGCGAGTGTGCTGACGCATGAGATGCAGACGCTCTTCGTTGGTTTCGCTCAGCATCATCTGCTTCAGAGTAGTGTTACCCTCTTCTTTAGCTTTCTTTTTCTTATAGATGATTTGACTACGAATCAGTGAGAACACAGCCAATGCAATCATGGCAACAATGGCAACCAATCCGCCAAAGTGAATAATCATGGTTACGAAGAAGCAGATGGTGAAGGCAGCACCGGCAGTAATGAACCAACCACTGATTACACTCAGCACACCGGTAATACGGAATACTGCAGAGTCACGTCCCCAAGCACGGTCGGCCAATGAGGTACCCATCGCCACCATAAAGGTTACATAAGTGGTAGAGAGAGGCAATTTAAGTGAAGTACCCAGTGCAATCAACAGACCGGCCAATACTAGGTTGATAGAAGCACGCACCAAGTCGTATGCAGCCCCATCAGCGAGAATGATTTCATCCTTGCGGAAACGGGTCTCAATCCAACGCTTACTACTTTCGGGCATCACTTTTGAAACGCCATTAGCCATGGCCATGCTGATGCGAACCAAGGTACGCGCCATCGGTGTGCTACCAAAGCTCTCTTCACCCTCATCCTGACGAGAGAGGTCTACAGAGGTCTTGATAACATTGTGCGCCTTCTTGGATGTGTAGAGTGCATATACCATGATGGCTCCGGCACCAAACAAGAAGTACCAGGGAGTTTTAGCAGGCCCTAGTAACGAAGTCATCAGCCATCCGTCAGGACCGGCACTTTGCCCGTTGGCAGTGTAATCCAAGTATGAGGAGAAACCGGCCAAAGGCACACCGATAAAGTTTACCAAGTCGTTACCGGCAAAGGCCAGTGCCAATGCAAAGGTTCCTAACAGTACAACCACCTTAAATACATTTACCTTACAGATGTGCAGTATCTGCATCAGCGCAGTGAAGAACACCATCATGCAACCAATCAGCATCCAGGTATTTTCTGTAACCCAAGCTTTGTTTTCAGCAGTCATGAATGAACTGTCTTTCAAGCCCTTCACCAACATAAAGTAAACAATGCTGGTAGCTGCAATACCTCCAAACAGGCCAATGCTATACTTCATCTTCTTTTTGTAATTGAAGGTGAATACCAGACGAGCCAGCCACTGTACCAGCATACCAAAGAAGAATGCTATGGCCACAGAAAGGAAGATACCCATAATAACAGAGAGTGCCTTGTCGGTATTGATAAGATCACCAAAACCTAACGCATCATTTCCATAGACCTTAATCAAGGCCAATGCAAACGTACCTCCCAGCAACTCGAACACCATACTGACGGTAGTTGAGGTAGGCATACCCATTGAGTTAAACACGTCCAGCAAAACTACGTCTGTCAGCATCACGGCCAACAAGATGGTCATGATTTCTGCAAAATAGAAGTGCTCCGGTTGATAGATACCGTGCCGAGCAATATCCATCATACCATTACTGAGAGCGGCTCCGATGAATACGCCTATACCGGCAATGATCAACACAGTTTTAAACTTGGCCGCTTTAGCTCCTACGGCCGACTGAAGAAAGTTTACGGCATCGTTACTTACGCCCACCACCAAGTCGAAGATGGCAAGTACAAACAGGAAAATGACGATGCATAAATAGATTGTTTCCATTGATATGTATTTAATTTCCGCTGCAAAGGAACGTAAAGTTTGTTGCAGAAGAATGTCATACATGTTACAATCGTATTACAATCTATCTTTCAGATAATCATAAAAAACAGCTTGGGCACTGCAATCCTCCTGCAAAGGTGTAGAAGATTTACGTTGATTCTGCAAGCGGGCATCTACCAGACAGCCTTTACGTTTGTCGTTCAACTGCATAAAAAGCATATCGGTAAGTTCCTGCTTTAGGTCGGCATCCAATACGGGAGTGATAGCTTCAATACGTCGATACAAGTTACGACGCATCCAATCAGGAGAACCAAGGAAGAGCCTGGGAGAACCACCATTACCAAAATACCACACACGTGCATGTTCCAAAAACATATCTACAATACGAGTCACACGGATGTTCCGGCTGAACGATTGCTCCGGTATGAGGCAACAGATACCACGCACAATCAAATCAATCTGTACACCGGCCTCCGATGCTTCATAGAGACGCTCTATCATAGTCGGGTCTTGTAAGGCATTCATCTTAAGAATGATGCGTCCTCCTTTTCCTGTTTTTGCCAGTTCTATCTCTCGGTCGATAAGTCGATTCAGTTCTTCCACCAGATTGAAACGTGCTACCAACAGGCGGTGGAACACGGGTTTTTCTTTCCCTTTCAGCGCACGAAAAAGGTTATGCAAATCGCTCACCAGTACCGGATTGCAAGTAAAGAGGCCACAATCGGCATACAGAGTGGCTGTCTTTTCATTGAAGTTTCCGGTGCTGATATAGGCATATCCCGGTAGTTTTCTTACTTGTCCGTCACGACGTAACACCAGTGCCACCTTAGCATGTACCTTCAGACCGGGTATGCTGAAGATGATGTTGATACCGGCAGCCTTCATCATCTCGGCTGTGGCCAGGTTGTTTTCTTCATCAAAGCGAGCCTTCAGTTCTACAAACACAGTCACCTTCTTCCCGTTTTGTGCAGCGGCAATCAGGGTATTGATGACGGCAGAGTTCTCTGCCACCCGATACTGTGTTACCATAATCTCCTTCACATCGGGATCATGAACCGCTTCGTAAAGGAAGTGAATGAAGTGGTCGAAGCTATGATAGGGGTAGTGAAGCAGCAAATCCTTCTTCGCCACATAGTTGAAGATAGACTCTTTTTCATCCAGCCGTGTCAGGTGCATGGGCTGAGGTTTCTTCACTGTAAGCTTGCTACCCACAGGGTTAGGCAGGTAACGGAGGTCTTCCAGATTAAGATGCTTATCACCCGGGACCAGTTCACGACGATTGATGTGATAGACATCGACCAGATAGTTCAGAAAGTCGTGAGGCATGGCCTGGTCATAGACGAAGCGACACACGGCACCTATCTTACGCTTCTTCACCTTCTTCTTTACCTGCTCGATGATTTCACGTGTGTTGGCAGCATCATCTATCAAGATGTCGGCATCGCGTGAAATCTTGATGCAGTAACTGCTATCCACCTCGTAACCGGGGAAGATTACATCAAGATTGGCTTTGATAATATCCTCTATGAACATCAGATAGTGTTTCCTTCCCACTTTGGGCAGTTCAATGAAGCGTGGCACTTTCGTGTGAGGCAACTTCATAACGAAATACTCCGTACGGTTAGACTTCCCGACAGCTACACCTTTCTTATATAGTCTTACAGCCAGATAAAGACGATTGTCGCGCAAGAAAGAGACGACCTTATCTTTGCTGACTGGCACCGGAGCCAAGTAAGGGAATATCTCTTCTCGGAAGAAGTTGCGAAGAAAGTCGTAATGAAACTTCTCCACCTCCTGATGGCTTTGGTAGAAGATGATATGCTCTTTGCGCAAGGCCGGCAGAATCTGTTGCTCGTAGATACGGATACGTTCAGCCAGCTGTCTGTTTACCTCCTCATTGATGTCAGCTACCAGCTCGGCGGCTCCTTGGGTAGTCTCCTCATCGCTTTGTGTCACCCCACTGGCAATGGCTTTATGGTCAGCCACCCGTATCTTGTAGAACTCTTCCAAGTTAGAAGAGTAGATGGCGATAAAATTGATTCGATCATACAAAGGTACACCCTCATCCTCCGCCTCCTGTAATACGCGGTAGTTGAACGACAGCCAACTGATGTCTCGTTTGAAGTATCTGTTTTCCATTGTGCTAAAATATACCGATGTGCCGGTGTGCAATAGTAGCGATGTGCAACAGAGGCGCATTGTGTTTCGGCAAAAGTAGTTATCTTTGCCCCAATAAACAAAAGAAAAATGACAAAAGTTGGTTTATTATCTGACACGCACGGTTATTGGGATGAGAAATATCTGCAATACTTTGAAGAGTGCGATGAGATTTGGCATGCAGGTGACATTGGTTCAGTGGAGGTTGCACAACGACTGGCAGCCTTCAAACCTCTACGGGCTGTGTATGGCAACATCGACGGGCAAGAGATTCGTGCCCTCTATCCACAAACACTTCGTTTTACGGTAGATGGCGCAGAGGTATTAATGAAGCACATCGGAGGCTACCCGGGTAACTACGACTCCTCAATCCGCGGTTCAATTCTGGTTCGTCCTCCCAAACTATTTATCAGCGGACACTCCCATATCCTGAAAGTCAAGTACGACAAGACACTCGACCTACTTCACATCAATCCCGGAGCTGCCGGCATCAGTGGCTTCCATCGTGTACGCACCCTTGTCCGCTTCACCATCGACAACGGCACTTTCAAAGATTTGGAAGTTGTAGAGCTGGCTGGGTGATTATCAAATACCGGCCACATACTACTTACTATCGTAATATCCATTACCGTAACAGCGGTTACGATTATACAATCGTACAAATAAAATATCATTCGCGCAACAAATAACGTCAATTTGATAGACGGTCTGAAAAATGTGATAGCTGCATCACTGGGAGAGGAACAAAAAAGCGTACCGTTAATATTTTACGATACGCCCTTTTAAAGAGTCTGTCTTGATTTATGGCAGAGGATTTACTCGGCAGGTGCCCACTTGCAACGCACGGGCGACACGATGGCTCCCTCTTCCTTGAGTTGCTTCATTGCCTTTTCCACTTCTTTCTTGTCCAATCCGCTAAGTTCTGCAATTTTACCTGCATTAAGCGGAGTTCCTGCTTCCTTCATTGTTGCCAATACTTTTTCTTTTGCTTCCATAATCTTTTATTTTTTAAGTTATTTCTATTCGTTTGGTATTGCAAAGGAACTAACTATTTAACGGTTCTCCAACAAAGTAGCAGTTGAATTTATTTATGAGGGGATAGAAGAAATCTATAATCACCGATTTGTATTCATCCCGGCTATCTATCAAACCCCTGGCTACAAGTTGGTTACCAGACTCGGATTATTGGGTCTTCAGTTCCTCGATAATCCAATTCCAGAGAGCGCCTATCTGTTCGGGATAGAGCCAGTGACCAATGTTTTCACCGATAATCAGTTGCTTGGGAGCGGTAATCACATTATAGACCGAACGGGTAGTAGTGGGTGCACAAGTCAAATCGTTGTAACCATAGGCATAGTAGACAGGGTTACGGAGCAGACGGGCAAAGTTTGCTGTATCGTAATAACGGAAGGTTTCCAGCTTCTCTTTCGTGCAGTTGGCCTTGTTTTTAAAGGCATGAGGCCATCCGCCGGCACGGTTGTGGATGTATCCCTCTTGGTCGCATAGGGCGGGGAAGTAAACGACTGAAGCATTCACACGCTCATCGAGTGCTGCGGTAACCACGGAGAGTGCTCCACCCTGACTGCCTCCCAACGTACCGATACGTCCGTTACACTGTGGCAGGGAGAGGAGGAAGTCTATCCCCCGTACACAACCCAGATAGACACGTTTGTAGAAGTAGCTATCGCGGTCGTGCAGGTTCTGACTTTCGTAACCGGCCAGTACACCGTAGGCCAAATCTTCATACACACTTCCCTTCAGGTTTACCGGTATTCCGTGAATGCCCAGTTCAAGAATGATGGCTCCTTGTGCGGCATGGGTGATGTCACCCGTCTTCTCTCCCACTCCGGCTCCAGGCAGGCGAAGGATGGCGGGATACTTTCCTTCGGCACGCGGCATGGTCAGCATACCATACATGCGTGTACCACGAATGTTCCGATAAGAAATGTGGTAGACGTTTACTTTCTCGGTGCAACGTTCGGGTATCAGTTCCATGGTGGGATGAAGTTCTATCTTACGTACAGCCTCTACATTTTTCTGCCAAAACTCTTTGAAATCGGCCGGCATGGTAACGGTTGGCTGCAGCTTCTCGGTATCAAATCCTACTGTAGAGTAGGTGGTATAAGTGCGACCGTCGTGTTCTACCCAAGCCTTCACCCGCAAGTATCCGGGATGTTTCAAGGTACCAACATTCAGGGTTGCTTCGTTACCCTTCAGGGTGATAGTTTTAGAGAGGTGAGACGGCATCAGGTCTTCGCTTACCTCATAGGAAACAGTTACATCGTTCAACTGCAGGCCACAGTGCAGGGCTATCAGCTTCATTTTCACGTTCTGCCCGGTTTTGTAAAGGGCATCGGCATGGTCAGGAACCAGGTGTAACTGTACTTTCTTAATACTGGGTTGAGCCATTGCACCGAGGCAAAGGCAGACCCAAAAGGTCAGAGTGAGAGATAGTTGTTTCATGATGGATAGTAATTTCTGTACTTTGCTGGCAAAAGTACACATAATTTTCTGTACTTTTGCGACGTTTTCTTAACAGAATAATCATAAACATTTAAAACATACCAACCATGTCACAACAATTCAAACCGGAAACTTTGTGCGTTCAGGCAGGTTATACGCCTAAGAAGGGTGAACCTCGCGTACTCCCCATCTATCAAAGTACTACCTTCAAATATGACACCAGTGAACAGATGGCTCGTCTCTTCGACTTGGAAGACAACGGTTATTTCTATACTCGCCTGCAAAACCCCACCAACGATGCCGTTGCTGCCAAAATAGCGGCACTGGAAGGCGGTGTAGGTGCCATGCTGACTGCCAGCGGCCAAGCAGCTAACTTTTATGCCATCTTCAACATCTGTCAGGCAGGCGATCACTTTGTCAGCTCTTCTTGCATCTATGGTGGAACATTCAATCTGTTTGGTGTCACCATGAAGAAGCTGGGTATTGAAGTAACTTTCATCCATCCCGATAGTAGCGAAGAGGAGATTGCTGCCGCATTCCGCCCCAACACCAAAGCATTGTTCGGCGAGACTATCTCTAACCCGACACTGGAGATTCTGGATATCGAGAAGTTTGCTCGCGTGGCACACCAACAGGGCGTTCCTCTGATTGTGGACAACACCTTCCCTACCCCCATCAACTGCCGTCCCTTCGAGTGGGGAGCCGACATTGTGGTACACTCTACCACCAAGTATATGGATGGCCATGCCACAAGCGTAGGAGGCGTTATCGTTGACAGCGGCAATTTCGATTGGGATGCACATGCCGAGAAGTTCCCCGGCCTCTGCACACCGGATGAATCTTACCACGGACTGACCTATACCAAAGCGTTTGGCAAACAGGCATACATTACCAAAGCAACTGCCCAACTGATGCGCGACCTGGGAAGTATTCAGTCTCCCCAAAACGCTTTCTTACTGAATCTGGGACTGGAAACCCTGCATCTGCGCATGGCACAGCATTGCAAGAATGCCCAAGCCGTAGCCGAATATCTGGAAAAGAACGACAAAGTAGCATGGGTGAACTATGCCGGACTGCAGGGAAACAAATACCATGAACTGGCACAGAAGTACATGCCCGGCGGAACGTGTGGCGTTATTTCATTTGGCCTGAAGGGAGGACGTGACGTCTCAATCAAGTTCATGGACTCGCTGAAACTGGCAGCCATCGTCACTCACGTAGCAGATGCCCGTACTTGCGTACTCCATCCGGCCAGTCACACCCACCGTCAGCTTACCGACGAACAACTGATGGCTGCCGGTGTACGCCCGGATTTGATTCGTTTCTCTGTAGGTATTGAAAGCGCCGAGGACATTATTGCCGACATCGAACAGGCATTAAACGCATAGTTTACAGCAGGAAACGGTGCTTTGGAGGCTGAAAAACGGTGCGAAAAGAAAAACAAAACGGCTTCTTTTTGCATATCTGCAAAGTTTTTCCGTTATTTGCAGCGAAGCAAACTAGTAAGAAGCTGTTTTACTTTTATTTAAAGTGGTCTTTCAGCTTCTAATAGATAACTCAATTTAAACAAATAGTTATGAAACGCAATCATCTATTTACCAGCCTACTGACACTCGGACTGCTCTGTGCAGGATGTGTCAGCAAGAAAGAATTGGTAAATCTTCAGGCCGATTATGATAGCCTGAAAGAGAACTGTGCAAAGTTGGAAGCCGAGAAAAACAGCTTAAACAAATCGTTCCAAGAAGCACAAATCCAACTGGCAGAATCGCGTACTGCTGCCAAAGGCTTGGAAGAACGCCTCAGCGAAGCCCAAATCAATCAGCAGGAGATGCGTAACAATTACGCCGTACTGCAAAGTTCATTGGACAAGAGTATTCAACACAACTCACAGGAAAGTATCAACATCTCTAAGTTGGTAGACGAAATCAATGCATCCAACCAGTACATCAAACAGCTGGTGAATGCAAAGACCAAATCTGACTCTTTGAATGTGGTGCTGACCAACAACCTGACCCGCTCGCTGAGTCGGGAAGAGTTGAAAGAGGTTGACGTAAAAGTACTGAAAGGTGTGGTTTACATCTCGTTGGCCGATAACATGCTTTACAAATCAGGCAGCTACGAAATCAATGAACGTGCCGGTGAGACATTGAGCAAGATTGCCAAAATCATTACCGACTACAAAGACTATGAAGTATTGGTGGAAGGTAACACAGACAACGTGCCCATATCTCGCCCGAACATTCGCAACAACTGGGACCTGAGTGCCTTACGTGCTTCATCGGTTGTACAAGCTTTGCAGAATCAATATGGTGTAGACCCCAAGAGACTTTCTGCCGCCGGCCGTGGTGAGTACAATCCGATTACCGATAACGATACTGCTCTCGGTAAGCAACGGAACCGCCGTACACAAATCATCATCACTCCGAAACTGGATGAGTTCATGGAACTCATTGAGCACGCTCCGGAAAGTGAAACTCCGGCAACTGCTCCCACAACCGAAGCGAGCAACAATGCCGAAGCAAACTAAGGCAAACGAATAAGAAAACTTTTTCTCCAGAACTATAATTCATTCGTTAGGGCACGAATTGAGTCAACTCAAATGACATCAATTCGTGCCCTTTTTGTACTTCAGGAGAAGGAACAGAAAGTATCGTGCATTGTCAAATATGCCTACCATACTCTCCCTTTAACATTTGAGGAACCGGAGAAAATAGGTATTTCCCAACGCAAAACAAGAACAAAATATAACACATTGATAAACAGCTATATACAATTCTTTTTAAGAACGCGAGGGTTCATCTGTAAGGTTCACCTCTTTTTAGCCCTTCGTTGGAGGCCGATTTGTTAAAAAGAAAGATTCGAGTGTATAAATATTTTATATTATATTCCCAACAATTCCCCAGCCTAGTTTAAAACTTCTTTCTCAAAAGTTTAAAACCTCTGCGTCAGAAGTTTTAAAGTTATGCCCAACTAGTTTAAAAGTTTTGGGAGAGAAGTTTTAAACTCCACTCCCTCAACTTCCCCTGAAGTCCCCTCAACTCCTCCAAGGGAGCTTCTGAAGAAGCTATTCTTTACTCTATTTACCCCCATAATTATTAACATTAGTCTCTAACAACTTCAAAGAAAAGGAGGAAATCTGTCTGCATTAAACTTCGTACCCCATGATTTATAAACCACTAATTACCAATAACTTACATAAACTTTACACTTAAAAATCACCTCCAACGAAGGGCTATAAGGAAATGAACCTAAATGGTGAACCCTAAATTTAACGTGAGTTCGGTATAAGGTTTATCCAATCCACCTGCTTTTGTCAATGATTTCAATGTTCATAGATGGCTTCTTAGGCAAGAGGTTATATGCGATAAGACCAGCAAATAGGTTAGTTGCAAAATTGTCAACAGAGCG
>JAGATY010000088.1 GCA_017621035.1 Bacteroides sp.
AATATGACGTATCTTTGGCATATTGAATATTTGAATGCCTAAAGATACGAAAACTTTAGGATATACCAAAGCCCTTGCTTGTGAAAGTAGGGGCTTTGTGATAAAAAATGAGGGCGTGCCGATTTTTGACACACCCTCTTTTGTTTTTATAGGTAGCTTAGCTTTTTGACATAAATCAAGAAAACATCTTTCAAACGTTGAATTCTTCTTTTTCGCTTTTGGCGTTTTTCCCGAAGCCTCTACATTTGCATCAGAAAAAGGCGAGACTGCAGCACAAGCCAAAAGAACAAATACAACTAAATTGGAGGATAACAAATGAAGATGCTTAAAAAGATTATGAACCTGATTGGACAGGGTAACACTGATGTATGGGGCTGCTCATCACTGAGCCTGCATCGGTTTGAGTTTGAGAGAATGAGATAACAGTTTCTAGGTATTAGTTTATTTTTTAAGGTATGAAGAAAAAGATTGTTGGTTTTGTGAAACGGATTCTTACTACAGCCGGTAAGAACTGGATGAAATCAATGCAGTATTACAGTCTGCAGATGTAAGCACATTCATGTAGTAGTGTAAAGGGATATTCCTAGTCAAATGGGGATATCCCTTTCTCTTTTATAGGAATTCTCCTAAATATCTTACTAAGTAAGTTTTTTTAGCAGTTGCTTGGTTGCCGGAACAAGCATTATTCCTTTTCTTTGCGAAGAATACATCATCTCATTAAACGAATAGGTATGAAGACGCTACGACAAATGTATTTCTTCCTTCTCTGTCTGCTTTGCATTGTTCCTTTCTCATTGCAGGCTCAGTCATTCAACAGTTACTGGAGGCGGGTGGAACAGGCTCAAGAGAAGAACCTGCCACAAACCGTTATCCGATTGTCCGAAGAGATTGCTTCCAAAGCACGGCGAGAACACAATGCTCCCCAGCTGTTGAAAGCCACTTTGTGTAAGAACCATTATCAACAACAACTTACGCCGGACAGTCTCTATCTTCATCTGAAGCAGTTGGAAACCTGGAGCCTCCAGGAACAGAACCCAGTCAGCAAAGCCATCCTACACTCTTTGCTGGCCGACGATTACGCACTCTATCTGTTGAATAACCGTGCAGAAGTCCGGAGGCGTACCCCGCTCAAGCTCTCTCAGGCACCGGCAGATGTAAGAGAATGGACGGTCAACCAGTTCATTACCGCTATTGATGCTCATTGCCAAGCTTCTGTCTTACCGCTTGAAGTTTTGTTGGAGGCTTCTGCAGAAGACTATGTTCCTTTCATTGAGTTACAAGAAGATAGCCGTTACTACTTACACGACATGTACCACCTGCTTGCAGGGCGTGCCATTGATATCTATCGCAACTTCCATCTTTCTAATGCAGATTCATTAAAAAAGATACGCATCGGTTCCCTCTATCAAACCATGCTGAATGCCTACGGACAGCGGGAGGAGACGCAAGATGCTTTCCTTCTTACCTCAGTAGATTATTTGGATTGGCGTTACAATCGTGACCCTGAAGCCTGTCTGCAAGCATTGGACTCCCTGATTGCAGACTTTGGTACTCGAGAGGTGTGTGCCGAAGCCTACATGCGTAAGGCAGATTTGTTGCGGCAACGAGAGATACAACAACCGGCCGAGGCTTTACGTGTCTGTGCCGAAGCCCTCCGGCGCTATCCTAAATATAAGCGTGTCAACCGCTTGAAGAATATTCAAGCCGAGATTCTTCAACCCTACATGGAGTTTGATTGTGTAAGCGGAAACTATCCCGCTAACGTTCAGTTAGCCAAGGTTCGTTACAGTAACCTTACAGGATTCTCTGTCCATTTCTATCGTACAGACTACCAAGCCTTACCTAAAAAACAGAATGAGGAGGAGATTGATGCGTTCAAGAAGGCCTCCCATCGGGTCTCTTCCGTGCATTACGACCTGACCACACTTCCTCAGAAAGGTATTCAAGCAGCAAACTGGCCCTATCTGAAAGCAGACACCACACTGATGTTGCAGGTTCCGGAACAGACGGGTATCTATCTCATGCAGATAGTTCCCGACCAACATACTGCTTCCGAACTGAGCATACTCTTCACTGTTTCCCGCTTGAAGTCTCTTGCCATCTCCCATATGGATGGTACAGCCGAAGTGCTTGTAGTAGACGCTCGTACCGGTCATCCTATTCCGGGAGCTGAGGTTTGCTTCTACGATAAGGATGATACACTGCTTTCTTCCTCCTTTACCCAACAGGATGGACGTACTTCTGTCAAGTACAACAATAAGATTCGTTACTACTCGGTAAGCCTGAAAGGTGAGCAAGGCTTGTCCAAGGAATACTTCTACACCAACAGAACCAAGCGTTGGAATCCTGATGAGAAGCAGACAGAAGTTACACTCATTACCGACCGCAGCGTTTATCGTCCGGGACAGACGGTGCATGTGAAAGGTATCGCTTACGAACAAGGCTATCAGGAGGTTAAGATTCTGGAAGATAAAGAAGTTGAAGTGAAGATGATAGGCAGCAATCTTAAAGAACTCTTCCGTAAGCGTGTTGTAACCAATGAGTTCGGTTCGTTTGCTACCTCCTTTGTGTTGCCCTCATCTTGTTTGAACGGACATTACTACTTAAAGACAGACGTAGGTGACACAAGAGCCGACTTCAGTGTAGAGGAATACAAGCGTCCTACCTTTGAGTTGCAGTTAGACCCTATCAAAGAGGCATATCGTTTGGGTGACTCTGTACGGATGACTGGAACAGTTCGCAACTTCACAGGAGTGTCGGTTCGCCGCATTCCGGTACACTACACCTTGACACCTACTACTCACAGACGCCGTTACAAAGAACTCGCGCAGATGAATGATACGGTTTATACCGATATTGAGGGGCGTTTTACTTTGCCTTTGAAACTGAAACCACTGGAGGCAGACGATTTAGCGGCTAACTTCCAGTTAAAAGTAACGGCCATTGACCATGCTGGAGAAGCCCATACTGTAGAGAAGCAACTCTATGTTCTTCAGCGTGCTCTCTCCTTTAGAGGTTCTCTTCCTGACGCCATCAGTAAGGAAAATCTTCCGAAACCCTGCTTTACGGTAGAGAATCAAATGGATCAGAAACTGCCGCTTACCGGTACTTATCGTCTCTATCGTTCTCCCCAGGTAGACCTTTCACAGATAGAGCCCCGTGGAGACCGGCCTCTGCTTATTGTCAATGGGGCTGTCTGGAAGCATGGATTCGACTCACGATTCTTGCCCTCCTATGAGATACTCTCCATGCATGTGTTACGCGGGCAAGAGGCTTTACAGAAATATGGTGCTGCCGGTACTAACGGGGTTATCGAGATTTATACTCGCCAACAGGTAGGTTCTTCTCAAGAAGAACCAGTATTGGAAGCAACTTTCGAGAGCGGGAAACCGTTGGATTGCTCGGCTTGGGAGAAGCTTCCTTCCGGCAATTACACCCTGCGCCTCTCTGCTACCGATTCTCAGGGTAGAGAAGAAGAGTCCAACGTCGGCAGCTTTACGCTCTTTTCTAAGTCCGACTCCCGTCTCTCTGACTCTTTTGCCTTCTTCCATTACGCAGAAAGTCTGGAGTTTAGTCCCGAAAAGCCTGCTTGCGTCTACCTGGGTACCTCATTCAAAGACACCTATATATATATGGATGTCTTCTCTAACAGGCGACGGATTGACAGCTCTATCTTACAGTTGAGTGATACTTTACTTACCATCCGCTATCCTTACAAAGAGGAGCTCGGGGAGGAGGTCTCCTTGAAATTCACCTTTGTAAAGGATGGAAAGAGTTACACCACTAACTACACTTTCACCAAGCAGAAACCTTCCCGCAAGCTGGACTTACAGTGGAATGTCTTCCGTGACAGACTAAAGCCCGGCCAGACCGAGGAGTGGAAGCTTACCATCCGTACTCCGCAGGGCACTCCGGCTTATGCCGAGCTGTTGGCAAGCATGTATGACGCCTCACTGGATAAGATTCGTGCCTACCGCCCGTCGTTTGGTTTCAACTTCTTACCTCGCAGAGGGGGAAGCCCATACTATCATGTCACCGATTTTGAGCGGAAAATGATGAAACCCTTCTTTATGCTTTCCACTCAAAGTGTGCCTATGCTGTGGTTAGACAACTTCTATCTTGCCTATTCGCTGTTGCAGGAAGAGAAGATGGTAACAACAGAAGGCGTCGTGATGTCTGCTAGAATGGTAGGCTCAAGTACTAGGGTGAGTAATGAAGAAGCTGTTACCGTGAATTACGTTGCGCCTAAAGAGACTGACGGGTATTATATGACCGTGGAAGAAGCACCTGAGATAGAATCTCCCGCTGCTACATCTTCCACCCTCCGCACCAACTTCAGCGAAACAGCTTTCTTCTATCCCCAGCTGCGGACTAACGAACAGGGTGAAGTTTCCTTCTCTTTTACCCTTCCACAAAGTCTGACCCGCTGGAACTTCCGAGGTTTTGCACATACCAAAGAGTTACTGAGCGGTGTGCTGGAGGCTTCGACTGTGGCCTATAAAGAGTTTATGCTGAAGCCTAACATGCCTCGTTTCGTGCGGGTGGGAGACAAGACTCAGCTGGCCGCCACCCTAACCAATCTTACCAACCAACCGGTAAAGGGAAAGGCTACACTCACTCTTTTCGACCCCTTCACAGAGAAGACGCTCCTGGTTAAGCAACAACGCTTTGAGGTGGGAGAGCAGGGAGAGACCGCCCTCACCTTTGCCTTTGAGGTGGACGACAGCCGCGAAGTGCTCGGCATACGCCTGGTGGCTGAGGGGGCGCGCTTTAGTGACGGCGAACAGCACCTCATCCCCGTGCTCAGTGATAAGGAACAGATTACCGAAACCTTGCCTCTCTCCGTCAAAGGAGAAGAGGTGCGCGAGTTCTCTCTCGACTCACTTTTCAATCGTAACCATCCTGCTGCCACCAACCGACGTCTGACGCTGGAGTTCACGGCTAACCCGGCTTGGTATGCCGTGCAAGCTTTGCCGGCACTGGCTGAGGCAGAGACGGACAATGCCATCTCCTGGGCAGCAGCCTATTATGCAGCTACTTTGGCGGCATCCATTGCTAACAGCCACCCGCGCATTCAAACGGTTGTAGAGGCTTGGAAAGCTTCCGGAAACAACCGAGAAACTTTCCGCAGCAATCTCTCAAAGAATCCGGAACTGAAGGAGATGCTGCTTAGCGAGTCACCCTGGTTACTGGAGGCCGAGACGGCAAGCGAGCAGCAAGAGGCGCTCTTTACCTTATTGGATGTCAACCAACAAACCTCTCGCGCCGGCACACTGCTTACCCGCTTGCGGGAGTTTCAAAACAGAGACGGCTCTTTCTGCTGGTACAAGGGCATGGAGACAGACCTCTTCGTCACCTTCTATGTAACCGAACTGCTCACCCGCTTACCGCTCCTGACGGGCACACCGCTTGTTCCGGAGGCTCAGCAGATACGCGACAATACCATGAACCGCTTGATGCGCTTCATTCGGGAGGATTATGAAGCGTTGAAACGTGCCGGAAAGCTGGAGGATGAGGAGTGTCGTCTCTCACAAGCCCAGCTTGATTTCCTCTACCTGATGGCTATAAGCGGTCGGAAGGTCACTCAGGAGGCTGCCGAGGCTTACCGGTTCTTCCTCTCGCGGGTGCAGTATGAGAGCGGTTCCCTGTTTGAGATGCGCAAGGCGCGTGCCATAGTCATCTTGCACAAGGCAGGCAGAACAGAAGAGGCAGCTCGGTTGTTGGCCTCCCTGAAAGAGCACCTGACCACCACCGATGAGAAGGGTGCCCACTTTGCCTACTTAGAGGGAACCGCTGCGCGTGGCATGTTTCCCGTCTCCTTCCACGTGGCAGCCATGGAGGCTCTCAGTGTGGCGGGCGATGTGCAAGGAACAGATGCACCGCTGCTGGAAGCTATGAAGCAGTGGTTGCTGAAACAGAAACAGACGCAAGCTTGGAAGAATCCGGTCGCCACAACCGATGCGGTTTATGCTCTCCTTTGTTGGGGAAGCGACCCGCTGCAACAGCAAGGAGATGTGCGTATTACGCTGGGCAAGCAGGTGATGCGGACGGCCGATGAGGCTTCCTCATCCGTCATCCCCGGATTAGGCTATCTGAAGAGACACTTTACTGCAGGTGACGCCGCCCTGAAAGCACGGAAGATAACTGTGGATAAGCAAGATGCCGGGGCTGCCTGGGGTGCTCTCTATGCTCAATACCTCATCCCCGTAGCCGATTTACAGGAACAGGGCACAGGGCTCTCTGTATCCAAAGAACTCTTTGTTGAGCGGGTAGGAGGTGACGGAAAGCTTCAGCTGCTGCCGCTGACAGCTACCGAGGTCAGGGTAGGTGAGTTGGTAGTGACACGATTGGTTGTACGGCTGGACCGCGACATGGATTATTTACACCTGAAAGACCGTCGTGCAGCCTGCTTGGAACCCCTCTCCACCGCCTCCGGTTACAGTTGGAGAAACGGCCGGGGTTGTTACGTGGAGGTGGAAGACGCATCCGTCAACTGCTTCTATCAGCATCTGAAGAAGGGCGTCTACGTCATGGAGCACCGCTACAGAGTATCGCGCGCCGGAGAGTATCAGACGGGAGTGGCCACCGTTGGCTCTGCCTATGCCGCCGAGTTTAAAGCTCACTCCTCGGGAGGCTTGTTGAAAGTAACCTCCGGACAGTAACTTCCGACCGGGCAGAAACGATCTGTCCTCATTCCACACTAGTACCGAATCTGCACAAGATGCCAACTTGTGTTGCATAAGATGCCATCTTGTGCAGCATAAGATGGCATCTTGTGCATTGTTCCTTTTAATGCGCCGGTCGGGCAGTATGAGTCCGACGGGTGGCGGGTTTAAATGTTCCGGTTGGCCGGAATAGGTGTGCCAAAGCTCCCGAAGCTGTCCGGTTCTATTAAAGAAACGTTATTAAGTCTGCCCGAAGTTTGCTCCTTTCGGTGAAAACATTTACATTTGTGCATCTAATAACGAATCAGAATGAAGAAACAATTCTATACCTCCCTCATCGCACTTATACTGCTGGCTGCCACGGCCTCGGCACAAGCGCGTTTCTCCTCCAACACCGAGAACTATCAGTTCGGGCAGATAGAATGGAAACTGCCGGTGACGGCCACTTTTGTAGTTACCAACACGGGTGACCAACCTTTGGTACTGACCGAAGTAGAGCCTGATTGTGCCTGTACCATAGCACGTTGGACACAGTCGCCCATTGCGGCAGGAGCCAAAGGAACGATAGAAGTGACCTTCGACGCCAAAGCATTGGGCCGCTTCCATAAGTCTGTGGCTATCTATACTAACGCTACTCCCAATCTGGTACGCCTGCAACTGAGCGGGGAGGTGGTACGTGAGATAAAAGATTTCACCCGGACGCATCCTTATCAAATAGGTGACATTCGCATCGACCGTAAGGAGTTGGACTTTCCGGACTCACACCGTGGCGAGCATCCAAGCTTGCGCATCGGGGTGGCCAACCAGTCTGCCGCTCCTTACGAACCTGTCTTGATGCACCTCCCAACCTATCTGAAGGCTGAGGCCAGCCCCACCGTGCTGCAGCAGGGTGAGAAGGGAGTCATCACACTGACGCTTGACACCGAGCGGTTGACTGACTTGGGTCTGACGCAAGCCTCTGTCTACCTCTCCCGTTTCTTGGGCGACAAGGTCGGCGCAGAGAATGAACTGCCGGTTTCGTTAGTACTGTTGCCCGACTTCTCAGGCTTGAGCGAGACCGAGCGTGCAAATGCTCCCGCCATCCGCCTCTCTACCACCGAGGCAGACCTCAGTGCGGTGTTGGCCAAGAAATCGAAAGCCCGTCAGGATATTCAAGTAACCAATATCGGTCGTTCGGCTTTGGAAATAAGCAAATTACAGGTATCGCATCCGGCTATCAGTGTAAGTCTGAAGAAGAATCTCTTACAGCCCGGTGAGACCACTCGCTTGCGGCTGACGGTGCAGAAGAAGAACATTGACAAGGCTCGCCGCCCGCTCCGTCTGTTACTTATAACCAACGACCCGCAGCAACCTAAAGTAGTAATCAATATTAAAAGTAGTAAGGAATAAGGAGATTTATTATTTACGATTTAGTGATTTACTATTTACGATTTAGCTATTTACAATTTACTATTTCTCAATAAGATATGGAACATCCCGAAAACAGTGAAGAATACAAAGGATTAGTGGTAAATGCCGGTGTAGAACAACCGTCGTCAGTGAACCCTTACTTAAAGAACCGTCCCAAGCGTAAGAAACGTGAGTACTCCGTGGCTGAGTTTGTGGAGGGCATTGTAAAAGGCGATGTAACGATTCTCAGTCAGGCCGTTACCTTGGTTGAAAGCCTGAAACCCGAACATCAGGTTGTGGCACAAGAGGTGATAGAGAAGTGCTTGCCTTACAGTGGTAACTCGGTGCGCATCGGTATCAGTGGTGTGCCGGGTGCGGGTAAGTCTACCTCCATCGATGTGTTCGGCCTGCATGTGCTGGAACAGTATGGCGGGAAGCTGGCCGTCTTGGCAATCGACCCCAGCAGTGAACGCAGCAAGGGAAGCATCCTAGGTGACAAGACCCGTATGGAGAAGCTTTCTGTACATCCGAAGTCATTCATCCGCCCTTCCCCATCAGCAGGTTCGTTGGGTGGCGTTGCACGTAAGACTCGGGAAACCATAGTCTTATGCGAAGCTGCCGGCTTTGATAAGATTTTTGTAGAGACTGTGGGCGTGGGGCAGAGCGAGACAGCCGTCCACTCCATGGTAGACTTCTTCCTCCTGATACAGCTTGCCGGCACCGGTGACGAGCTGCAAGGCATCAAGCGCGGTATTATGGAGATGGCCGACGGTATTATTATCAACAAGGCGGATGGTGATAATCTGGAGCGTGCCAAGCTGGCTGCCACCCAGTTCCGCAACGCCCTCCACCTGTTTCCGGCTCCGGAAAGTGGCTGGACTCCGCAAGTTCTGACCTACTCCGGTTTCTATGGCCTCGGGGTGAAAGAAGTGTGGGACATGGTCTATAACTATATTGACTTTGTTAAGCAGAACAAATACTTTGAATATCGCCGTAACGAGCAGAGCAAATACTGGATGTATGAAAGCATCAATGAGCATTTGCGCGACAGTTTCTATCACAATGCACAGATTGAAGCCATGTTGGCAGAGCAGGAAGCACAGGTGCTGCGTGGCAATCTGACTTCGTTTGTGGCAGCCAAGAAACTGTTGGATACCTACTTCGCCGGCATGAAACAGTAAACAAAAGCAACTATGGAAGTGCAAGCCAATTACATCAAACGCATTGAGGTACGCGGCCTGTGGCATCGTTATGACATTGCCTGGGAACTGCGTCCCGATGTAAACATCCTCTCCGGTATCAACGGAGTGGGCAAAAGTACGCTTCTGAACCGCTCGGTCACCTATCTGGAACAGACCTCCGGAGAGATGAAATGCAACGAAAAGAACGGTGTGCGCCTCTGTTTCGATAATCCGGAGGCCACCTTCATCCCTTACGACGTCATCCGCAGCTATGACCGGCCGCTGGTGATGGGCGACTTTACGGCTCGCATGGCCGACCCGAATGTGAAGTCGGAACTAGACTGGCAACTCTATCTTCTGCAACGTCGCTACCTGGACTATCAGGTAAACATAGGCAATCGTATGATTGAATGCCTGAGCAGTCCCGATGAAGAGGTGCGTTTGCAAGCTTCAAGCCTCTCACTTCCCAAGCGCAAGTTTCAGGACATGATGGATGATTTGTTCAGCTACACGCGCAAAAAGATTGACCGGAAGAGTAACGAGATACGCTTCTATCAGGATGAAGAACTGCTCTCGCCTTACAAACTATCCTCCGGAGAGAAACAGATGTTGGTCATCTTGCTTACTGCTTTGGTGCGCGACGGTGAACACAGTGTGCTCTTTATGGACGAGCCGGAAGCTTCGTTACACGTGGAATGGCAGCAGCGACTGATTGCCATGCTTCGGGAGTTGAACCCTAACCAACAGTTGATTCTGACCACTCACTCGCCTGCTGTTATTATGGAGGGTTGGCTGGATGCCGTTACCGAGATGGAAGAAATCACAACTCAAACCTCTCATGGCTCGCTCCCTCAAACATAATCTTACCTCCGGGTACCTGAGTGCAGCACGTCGTTTCTCTCCCAAGCAGACGCGCCGACGCATTGTGGCTTATGTTGAGAGTTACGATGACGTGGCATTCTGGCGCTCGTTGCTTTCTGAGTTTGAAACAGATGAATACTACTTTCAGGTGATGTTGCCAAGT
This sequence comes from Bacteroides sp., assembly GCA_017621035.1. Taxonomy (GTDB): domain Bacteria; phylum Bacteroidota; class Bacteroidia; order Bacteroidales; family Bacteroidaceae; genus Bacteroides. Next base: position 10,260 of record JAGATY010000088.1, read on the forward strand.
AGTAAATCGTTGGCTAAGGGAAAGAAGATGGTGCTTACCAACCTTTTACGCGCCGATCAGTTTGGAGACAGCATGATTGCTTGTGTGGACAGCGACTACGACTTCTTGCTTCAGGGTGCCACACAGCTTTCGCAGGACATTATCCGCAACCCTTACATCTTGCAGACTTATACTTACGCGATTGAAAATTACCAATGTTATGCAGAAATGTTGCATGATGTTTGTGTACAATGCACGCTGAACGACCGCCCTGTCTTAGACTTTCCTGCCTTCATGCAGCACTACTCACGAGTGGTTTACCCACTTTTCTTATGGAATGTTTGGTTCTATCGGCAACGCGACACTAATACTTTCCCCATGCACGAGTTTCACGACTGTGTCCGTCTGCCAGCCGAAGTGGATGTGCGTCAGCCGGAAGCATTGCTGCAGACCGTGCAAAACAGAGTGAACGAAAAACTGAAACGAATGCAGAAACGCTACGGACACCTGGTTGCCAAAGTGGAAGCTCTGGGAAAAGAGTTGGAGAAGCTGACCCTCACACCGGACACCGCCTACCTCTTCATGCAGGGGCATCATGTGATGGAAAATGTGGTACTCAAGCTGATAATTCCTGTTTGCAACCTGCTGCGCCGAGAACGCGAGGCCGAGATTAAACGTTTGGGAAAGGGACGTTGGGAACATATGCAGAACGAACTCTCTTGTTACGAGAACAGTATTCTGCCGCCGGCTGTTATGCTGCGGAAGAATGATAATTATAAAGAGCTTTACCTCTACCAATGGATGCAGCGCGATGTGCGAAAACTGTTGGAGAAAATCAAACAATCGTCATACTAATGATTTGAATGTGCAAACTTAAACGAAAAGAATAGAACATGGAAGTACTGAATCAAATAGACCTTTTGCTCATCTCCTGGGGAATGGCACCCGAATGGGCCGAACAACTGGACCAGTATATAGCATTTCTACTGGTTTTGCTGATTGCCTTTGCGGCCGATTGGGTGTGTCGGAAACTTTTGTTACGCCTGGTAGCCCGACTGGTGAAGAAGACAAAGGTTACTTGGGATGATATTCTTTTTGATCAAAAGGTGATGATACACCTCAGCCGTGTAGTTGCACCGCTGATTATTACTTGGTTGATTCCCGTGGCTTTTGCGGAGAGCAGTTCCAAAGTGCTGGACTTGCTGTTGCGCCTGTGTAATGTCTACATACTGATAACCCTGCTGAATCTCATCAATTCTCTGCTGAAAGCAATCTACCTGGTCTACAGCGAGAAGGAACAACTGCGTAACCGACCCCTGAAAGGATTGCTTCAGACGGGGCAAGTAGTGGTGTGGTTTATCGGAGCCATTGTAGCGCTGGCGATACTGATTGGGCGAGACCCGCTGGCGTTGTTGGCCGGCTTGGGAGCATCGGCAGCCATCCTGATGCTGGTATTTAAGGATAGCATCATGGGTGTGGTCAGCGGTGTGCAGCTTTCTGCCAACGACATGCTGAAGGTGGGAGACTGGATAACCATGCCCAAGTATGGTGCCGACGGTTCGGTGATAGAAGTGACACTGAATACAGTGAAGGTTCAGAATTGGGACAAGACCATCACCACTATTCCTCCTTACGCATTGGTCAGCGACTCTTTCCAGAACTGGAGAGGCATGAGAGAGAGTGGAGGACGGCGTGTAAAACGAAGCATCAACATCGACATGACCAGTGTTTGCTTCTGCACGCCGGAAATGTTGGATAAGTATCGTAAGATAGCGTTGTTGAGCGATTATATCGAGACTACCGAACAAGTGGTTGCAGCGTACAACAAAGCGCATAACATCGACAACTCCATACTGGTGAACGGCCGCCGTCAAACCAACCTGGGGGTGTTTCGCGCCTATCTCACGGCCTATTTAAAACATCTTCCCACCATCAATCAGCAGCTTACTTGCATGGTTCGTCACCTGCAACCCACCGACAGAGGTATTCCCATCGAGCTTTATTTCTTTACCGACACGGTGGATTGGATTCCTTACGAGAGCATTCAGGCCGATGTGTTCGACCACTTGTTAGCCATCGTTCCCGAGTTTGGTTTGCGCGTCTTCCAATCTCCTACCGGTGCCGACTTTCAGAAAGATTCGGCTGCGATTTAAACACTTGAAAGAAAAAAAGCCGCCTTGCGGACTAACGAACCATTATTTGTTTTACTTTTGCAGCCGAAAACAAAGGTAGAAAGACGTTTAAGGCATGAAACAATTCGTGAAAATCTTGTGGATGGCAATCTTGCTTTTGCTGCTACACCGAGGAGCGGCAGAGGCAACTGATGTCTTCTCTGTGCCCACTCCGGAAAGGAGTACTACCGAGGTTTGTACACGCTTGCAGGCACCTCCCACGGCTTCCGAACTGTTGCAGCTGGCTTATCAGCACATTGCTTCACAGTCGCTATGCCTCAAAGTGACCGATACGTTGCAGGTTCCCGGCAATAAGATGGTGCGTCTGCTTCCCGTGGGTTATCACGCCCTGCATTCATTCAACGAAACCCAATCAAACACACATATTTCTCATCTGCAACCCACCTATTACGACCCTTTGGGTTACTACGTCTATGGGTTGCGCAAGATTCTCATTTAGCCTCTCTATATAATAAGTAAGGTGTACAACTGTGTGCGGAGAGAACGGAGGAACACGATGTCCGGTGACGGCGTGTTTGTCCGTCGTTCCCGTTTTGTACGTCAGCATAGAGCCTGTTTTTCTATAACTAAACATTTCTCATACATAACTACCTTTTATGAATTTTACAATGCTTGTGACCGTCGTTGTGACGGCCATCGTGTTTGTAGCTTTGGTCAATGTCATATCCAGGCTGATTGCTCCCAGTCGCAGCAATGCGCAGAAGCTGGAGCCGTATGAGTGTGGCATCCCTACACGCGGACACTCCTGGATGCAGTTCCGTGTGGGCTACTATTTGTTTGCCATTCTGTTTCTGATGTTCGAGGTGGAGACGGTATTTCTCTTCCCCTGGGCCGTGGTGACACGCCAGTTGGGGACGGCAGGATTGCTGGGCATTCTTTTCTTCCTCTTCATTTTGGTTCTGGGCCTTGCGTATGCCTGGAGGAAAGGAGCGTTGGAATGGAAGGCTTGAAGAAACCAACCATCAAGAGTATTCCTTACGATGAGTTCAAGGATAACGAAACGCTGGAACAGCTGGTGCAGCAGCTCAACGCCGCAGGTACCAACGTGGTGGTGGGCGCGCTGGACGACCTCATTGACTGGGGTCGCAGCAACTCCCTCTGGCCGCTCACCTTTGCCACGAGCTGTTGCGGCATCGAGTTCATGGCCGTTTGTGCCGCCCGTTACGACATTGCCCGCTTCGGCTTCGAGGTGACGCGCAACAGTCCCCGTCAGGCCGACGTCATCCTGGTGAGCGGAACCATCACCCACAAGATGGCCCCCGTGTTGCGCCGTTTGTACGACCAGATGGCCGAACCGAAGTATGTGGTGGCCGTGGGCGGATGTGCCGTCAGCGGAGGCCCCTTCCGCAAGTCGTATCATGTGGTGCAGGGCGTGGACGAGATACTGCCCGTGGACGTTTATGTGCCCGGCTGCCCGCCCCGTCCCGAGTCCTTCCTCTACGGCATGATGCAGTTGCAGCGTAAGGTCAAGGTCGAGAAGTTTTTCGGAGGCGTCAATCGGAAACAGAAGGAGTAAAACAGCAGTTCCAGTGAGGGCGTGTCAAAAATCGGCGCGCCCTCTTTTTATTTCATCGTTCTTCCTTTCTATGGTCATGCCGCGATTTTGAGTCTGCCGTTCCCAAAATGTCCGTTAGTGGACTCAAACAGCGTTACTTTGACATTATTAGTCCC
>JAGATY010000009.1 GCA_017621035.1 Bacteroides sp.
GCAAAGGGAACATATAAGACTTACAGAAAAACTGGGACAATAAATTTAAAACAGGCAGCGAAAGGTGAAATACTGGGTTTTGTAGATGATGTAAATACATTATTCGACGATGAAGCTTCTACAGCAGACAAGATTCTTGCCGGTTTTAATCTACTGACAGGTTTTGGTGAGGAAGCAAAAGGCTTATCAAAAGCACTTGGGATTATAGATGATGTTTCTGATACTCAAAAGAGAACGAGGGAAATAGACTTCAATGTAGTGAAGTCTGAATCTGACGTAAAAAGTATAAATCAGCTTCAAAAAGAAGTAGAAAAAGGACAAGCTCCTAAGGGAATTAAACGTTTTGATAAAGCACATGATTTAGAAACTGGACAGCCTCATGTTCACTTTAAAGATTCTAAAAACTCTGCATTGAATAAAGATGGAAGTTGGAAAGAAGGTCAGTATGATTTAAATAAAAAGGAAAAAGATTATCTAAAAAAACATGGATGGAAAATTGAAGAATAAAGAATATCTTTTGAAGCAAATCTTTAAGTGGCTCAAACTGAAAGAAGAAAACATGGATAGAAACTTTTGTTGTGATTTTCATATAGATTATTGGGCTTCTATGAACTCAAAGAGTGAGTGGTTAAGTGTTGGAATGGCAATATATTCATTGTTACAAGATAATATAAAGCTATACTATCCTAATTTAAAAGTAATGATTGCATTTTATTTGTCTTCTACACGACAAACAAAAATACCCAAAACTCTTTCAAAAAGAAACTTTAGAGAAAGAACATATACACCTCCTGTTATATTTATTTATTCTGATAAAAAGGATGAACATAAAATTATGGGAGAAAATTCTTCTTTTTTACCTGAAATCAGTGCGAAATATAAACTGAAAGCATATTATAGTGAAATACAAGAAGATGTTGTTTATCGAACAGTTTTTATGTTTAACTGATATTTTGTAGTTTGATTATTAGCGTGTTGTATGAGAAAAATTATAAGACGACATCTATATACATACCTAAGGTAAATGAGACACTTTACTTAATTAGTTACAATTATCCTTTCAGTGGCCTTGGGAATAGAATTGAGCTGTCTACATGTGATTGGCGAACCTTTAGTGAGGAAGAAAAAGAATTTTGGTATCCTAAAGGCTCTATTGAATATTCAGAATCATCTCAAATTTTTTATTATAAAGTATCTAATGATACCCTATTTATTTCTGTCTATACGGCTATTGATATACCAAAACAATGGAAATTAAAAGTTGTAATTATTCAAGAAGAAGACTCCCATTTTATTACTGAAGAGGGTATTCATGGTTGGTTAGCTGTTGATGAAGAGAAACGTGAAAAGGAACGTAAGCAATTAGGATACACCAAATTCCCCCGATAGGTAAACGTAAATGAGTGATAAAAAGGAGGGGATGTTTGATTGATGGCATACCCTCCTTTATTCAACTCTCAGTTTATGAGAATATTGTTAACCTTCCAGTTCTTTACTTCAGGCTTGCAAGGGCTGCTGAAAAGCAGGGCCTTTCTTAAATCTACCATCTACCGAACTGACGTTAAATCTCCTTAACGGTTACCCCGAAGCTCGCATTTTATTTGTTATTTTGCACCAAATTTAGGTGTGGTGCGCCCAGACGGTAGGCATCGCCCGTTCTTATCAGAGGAAATTTGATGACGAGAATCCATATAGACACTTGTCCGCTGTGCGGACACCAAACTTCGGAACAGGCACTGATGTGTGTGGATCGCTATGCTTCGGGCGAAACTTTCCACGTGGAGCGATGTGCCTCTTGCGGATTCCTCTTCACGCAGGATTTCCCTGCTGAGAGTGAAATAGGTGTCTACTACGAAACCCCTGATTACATTTCTCATACTGATACCAAGCGCGGGCTGATGAACACGCTCTACCACTACGTGCGTAACTACATGTTGCACAGAAAGGCACGCTTGGTGGAGCAGGCCTCGGGAGTGAAACGGGGTCGATTGCTGGACATTGGTACGGGTACCGGCTACTTCCCGGCTGTCATGCAACGGCGGGGATGGGCGGTGCAGGCCATTGAAAAGAGTGAACAGGCCAGAGGATTTGCTCGCGACCACTTTGGGTTGCAGGTACATCCCGATGAGGCGCTGATGGAGGGACTGACGGGGGAACGTTTCGACGTCATCACACTGTGGCACGTAATGGAGCATCTGGAGCATCTGGATGAGGTATGGCAACGTTTGAACGCTTTGCTGACAGACAACGGTGTGCTGATTGTGGCTGTGCCTAATGCGGCTTCGTGGGATGCCAAGCACTACGGTGCCGACTGGGCTGCCTATGATGTGCCGCGTCATCTTTGGCACTTTACGCCTGTCTCCATGTTGCAGTGGGGTATGAAGCATGGGTTTGTACCGGTGAAGCGTCTGCCGATGCCTTTCGACGCCTTCTATGTGTCCATGCTGACCGAGCAACATCTGAAGCATCGTTTTTCGTTTCTGCGCGGATTGGTTACAGGTACGCTGGCGTGGCTGGCCACATGGGGAGGAAAAGATCGCAGCAGCTCCATGATTTACCTCTTCCGCAAGGATGAAAAGGGCAGGGAATGAACTAACAGATAACGCATAACTAGAATAGAGAAAAGGTGAAAGGAAAGAAAAGTTTCTTCGACATGCAGTTTGTCACATCGGGCATCAGTACCACGCTGGTGCTGTTGCTGCTGGGGTTGGTGGTCTTCTTTGTACTGGCTGCCCACAACCTTTCGGTGTATGTGAAGGAGAACATCAGCTTCTCCATCCTCATCAGCGATGACATGCGGGAGGCAGACATACTGAAGCTGCAGAAGCAGTTGGATAAAGAGGACTTTGTGAAACAGACCGAGTACATCTCCAAGAAGCAGGCCTTGCGCGAGCAGACCGAAGCGATGGGAACCGACCCGCAGGAGTTTCTCGGCTACAACCCTTTCACGGCCTCCATCGAGATAAAGTTGCACTCGCACTATGCCAACTCGGACAGCATTGCCAAGATAGAGAAGAAAATAAAGAAACGCAGCAGTAACATTCAGGAGGTTCTCTATCAGAAAGATTTGATTGATGCCGTCAACGACAACATTCGTAACATCAGCCTGATGCTGTTAGGACTGGCACTTATCCTGACATTCATCTCCTTTGCACTGATCAATAACACCATCCGCCTGACTATCTATGCCAAGCGTTTCCTCATCCATACCATGAAGTTGGTGGGAGCCAGTTGGTCATTCATCCGACGCCCCTTCCTCCGTCGTAACTTGTGGATAGGAGTGCTCTCGGCACTGGTAGCCGATGCCATACTGTGGGGGGGTGCCTATTGGCTGGTGCAGTATGAGCCGGAACTGATACGGGTCATCACTCCGCAGGTGATGTTGCTGGTGTCGCTCTCGGTGCTGCTGTTTGGCGTGCTGATTACGTGGTTGTGCGCCCTGCTTTCCATCAACAAATATCTGAAGATGAAGGCAAGCACGCTTTACTACATCTAGACGGAGAGCTTTCAGACAAGTAAAACATAATGATAACCAAAGATATGAACAAAGAGAAATTTGCTTTCGATAAAACCAACTTCCTGCTGATTGGAGCCGGAATGCTGGTGGTAATCATCGGCTTCTTGCTGATGACCGGTCCTTCCACTACGTTGGACAACTTCGAGCCTGACATTTTCAGTGCACGTCGCATCAAGGTGGCACCACTGGTGTCGTTGCTGGGATTTGTCTTCATCATGTATGGCGTAATCCGCAAACCTAAGACCAAGAAGGAGGAGGCTGAATAACGATGGGTGATTTAACTGCTTGGGAGGCAATCATCATTGCCATTGTAGAGGGACTGACCGAGTTCCTTCCTGTTTCGTCGACCGGTCATATGGTCATCACACAACACCTGTTGGGAGTGGAGAGCACAGAGTTTGTGAAGGCGTTTACCTTTATCATTCAGTTCGGTGCCATCCTCTCGGTGGTGGTGCTCTACTGGAAACGCTTCTTCCGGCTGAACCAGACACCGGTTCCCGAGGGAGCCTCTCCCCTGAAACGCTTCCTGCACAAGTATGATTTCTATTGGAAACTGTTGGTGGCCTTCATTCCGGCTGCCGTGTTAGGCTTGCTGTTCAGCGATGCCATTGATGCCATGCTGGAAAGCGTGGTGGTGGTGGCAGTGATGCTGATATTGGGTGGCATCTTCATGCTGTTTTGCGATAGGATATTCAACAAAGGCAGCGAAGAGACCGAGCTGACAGAGAAGCGTGCCTTTTGGATAGGTATGTACCAGTGCATCTCCATGATTCCAGGTGTGTCGCGCTCCATGGCCACCATCGTGGGAGGTATGTCGCAAAGATTGACACGCAAGGCTGCAGCCGAGTTCTCATTCTTCTTGGCAGTGCCCACCATGTTTGCGGCCACGCTGTTCAAGATGCTGAAGCTCTTCCTGGATGGAGGAACCGAGATACTTACTGCCAATATGCCGGCATTGCTTATTGGTAACGCGGTGGCCTTTGTGGTGGCACTGCTGGCCATTAAGTTCTTCATCAGCTTTGTGACGAAGTATGGTTTCAAGGCTTTCGGTTGGTACCGCATTGTGGTGGGAGGCGTGATTTTGATACTGTTGGGAATGGGATATAATCTGGAGCTGTAAGAAAAGAGATAACGCATGGATTTTAAAGAAGGAGAAGTACTCTATTTCAACAAGCCGCTCGGCTGGACATCGTTCAAGGTGGTGGGCCATGCCCGCTATCACATCTGCAGAGCCATTGGTCAGAAGAAACTGAAGGTGGGTCATGCCGGAACGTTGGATCCCTTGGCTACGGGTGTGATGATTGTCTGCACCGGCAAGGCAACCAAGCGCATCGAAGAGTTCCAGTACCATACCAAAGAGTATGTAGCCACCATTCGCCTGGGAGCAACCACACCCAGTTTTGACTTGGAGCACGAGATTGACGCCGTTTATCCCACCGAGCACATCACTCGCGAGCTGGTGGAACAGACCTTGCAGCGTTTTACCGGCGAGATTTGGCAGACACCACCCGCCTTTTCGGCCTGCATGGTAAATGGAAAGAGGGCTTACGACCTGGCTCGCAAGGGTGAGGAGGTAGAGCTGAAGCCGAAGTTGCTGGTGATTGATGAGATTGAACTGCTCGACTGCGACCTCACCGTGCCCGAGATTAAGATTCGCGTGGTATGCAGTAAGGGTACCTACATTCGCGCACTGGCTCGCGACATTGGGCAGGCCTTGCAGAGCGGGGCACACCTCACGGCACTGGAGCGCACCAGAGTGGGGGAGGTACGACTGGAAGATTGCCTGAACCCGCTCCATTTCAAAGAGTGGATAGAAGAAAACGAAATAAATTCATAAAACCTAATTCATAAGAGATATGAAACTGTCACAATTCAAATTCAAGCTTCCCGAGGAGAGAATTGCATTGCATCCTACCCACTATCGGGATGAATCGCGTCTGATGGTGCTTCACCGCAAGACCGGAGAGATTGAGCATAAGGTGTTTAAAGACATTCTGAACTACTTCGACGACAAGGATGTGTTTGTGTTCAACGACACCAAAGTGTTTCCGGCCCGACTCTATGGAAACAAGGAGAAGACCGGAGCGCGCATCGAGGTTTTCCTGCTGCGTGAGCTGAACGAAGAGTTGCGCTTGTGGGATGTGCTGGTAGACCCCGCCCGAAAAATCCGCATCGGCAACAAACTCTATTTTGGTGACGACGATTCAATGGTGGCAGAAGTGATTGACAACACCACCTCGCGCGGACGCACCCTGCGTTTCCTTTACGACGGTCCGCACGACGAGTTCAAGAAGGCACTCTACGCACTTGGCGAAACTCCGCTGCCTCACAGCATCATCAACCGACCCGTTGAGCCGGAAGATGCCGAGCGCTTCCAATCCATCTTTGCACGCAGTGAAGGAGCGGTAACCGCACCCACGGCCAGCCTACACTTCAGCCGCGAACTGATGAAGCGCATGGAAATCAAAGGTATCGACTTCGCCTTCGTCACCCTGCATGCCGGATTAGGCAACTTCCGAGAGATTGACGTGGAAGACCTCACCAAACACAAGACAGATTCTGAGCAGATGCTGGTGGACGAAACAGCCGTCGGCATCATCAACCGCGCCAAGGACGAAGAGCGCCAGGTGTGTGCCGTAGGAACCACCGTCATGCGTGCCATCGAAAGCACCGTCAGCACCGATGGTCACCTGAAGACCTACGACGGATGGACCAACAAATTCATCTTCCCCCCGCACGAGTTCACCGTGGCCACTGCCATGGTCAGCAACTTCCACTTGCCCCTCTCCACTCTGCTGATGCTTGTGGCAGCTTTTGGAGGATACGAGCAGGTGATGAATGCCTACGACGTGGCACTGAAAGAAGAGTACCGCTTTGGCACCTATGGCGATGCCATGCTGATTGTAGACTGATTGCGCTGCATGAAATACTATCTTTCACTGGGAACCAACCTGGGCCGCAAGGAGCAAAACCTGCAAGCGGCACTGAAATGCATAGAAGAGCAGATAGGGAACATCGTTTCCCTGTCTGCTTTTCATGTTACCGCCCCTTGGGGATTCACCTCGGCAAACAGCTTCCTCAATGCCGCCTGCTGCGTGCAAACCGGCCTCACACCCCTGCAAATGCTACAAGCCACCCAACGAATCGAGCGCCAACTGGGTCGCACACACAAAAGCGTGAACAGAATCTATGCCGACCGACTGATTGACATCGACCTGCTGCTCTGTTTTACTGACGAAGGCACCCCCCTCACCCTGAACACCCCCGCCCTGACCCTCCCACATCCGCTAATGTGCGAGCGCGATTTTGTAATGACCCCCCTCCGCGAGATTCTCCCCACCGTCTGACCCTACTCTTTTCTCTTGCTTATTCTCTTTTTTACCCTCCCGCACCTTGTCCTTTCTAGATATTGGTTATCCGTTTTTTTGTTTTCTGGTATAGGATGAATAAATAGCCTCTTTATGCATCTTTTCTGTGGAATAATGCGTACCTTTGCCGGCGAAACAAGAAGTGGAAAGATTTGAGTAGCTTGCAACCACGGAAAAAAATGCTAAAACACATCCTTTTCTGAACCTTCGCACGCTGCTTGGTGGCGCGTTTCTCACGAAGGAGCTTCCCTACTCAGAGCATCTTCCCGACTTGCAGTGTTAATTCTTCATTCTACATTTATAAATTGACAAAGTATGGGATATTTATTCACATCCGAATCGGTGTCTGAGGGACACCCCGACAAAGTGGCGGATCAGATTTCCGACGCTGTGCTTGACAAACTGCTGGCTTACGACCCCAGTTCGAAAGTAGCTTGCGAAACGTTGGTGACTACCGGACAGGTGGTGCTGGCAGGAGAGGTGAAAACCAAAGCGTACGTTGACTTGCAACTTATCGCACGCGAAGTAATCAACAAGATTGGCTATACCAAAGGTGAGTATATGTTTGAGAGCAACTCGTGTGGTGTGTTGAGCGCCATTCATGAGCAAAGTCCGGACATTAACCGCGGTGTGGAGCGTCAGGACCCGATGGAACAGGGCGCCGGCGACCAGGGAATGATGTTTGGCTATGCCACGAATGAGACGGAGAACTACATGCCGCTGTCGTTAGACCTCTCTCACCGCATTCTGCAGGTGTTGGCCGAGATTCGTCGCGAAGGCAAGCAGATGACCTATCTGCGCCCCGATGCCAAGAGTCAGGTGACGATTGAGTATGATGACAATAACACGCCCGTCCGCATCGACACCATCGTTGTCTCTACTCAGCACGATGATTTCATTCAACCGACCGATGATAGCGAGGCTGCTCAGCTTCGAGCCGATGAGGAGATGCTGGCCATCATTCGCAAGGACGTCATCGAGATATTGATGCCGCGTGTGATTGCCTCCATTCACGCTGAGAAGGTTTTGGCTCTGTTCAACGACAACATCACTTATCACGTAAATCCCACGGGCAAGTTTGTGATTGGCGGCCCGCACGGTGATACCGGTCTGACCGGTCGCAAGATTATTGTGGATACTTACGGTGGAAAGGGTGCTCACGGTGGTGGTGCCTTCTCCGGTAAAGACCCCTCTAAGGTTGACCGCTCGGCTGCTTATGCGGCACGCCATATTGCCAAGAATCTGGTGGCTGCCGGTGTGGCCGACGAGGTATTGGTGCAGGTTTCTTATGCCATCGGTGTGGCTCGCCCCATCAACATCTATGTAAACACTTACGGACGCAGCAACGTGGCCATGAGCGACGGAGAAATCGCTAAGAAGGTGGACGAACTGTTCGACATGCGTCCCAAGGCTATCGAAGACCGTCTGAAGCTGCGTAACCCCATCTATCAGGAGACTGCTGCTTACGGACACATGGGTCGTGAACCGCAAGTGGTGACCAAGAGCTTCCGTAGCCGATACGAAGGCAATAAGGACGTGGAGGTAGAACTCTTCACTTGGGAGAAACTGGATTATGTGGATAAGGTAAAAGCTGCGTTCGGTTTATGAATCAGATAAACTCGGTATGTGTCTATAGCGCATCGAGCACTCAAATAGATGCCGCTTATTTTGAAGCTGCCACTCGCCTGGGAACTCTCCTGGGTGAGCAAGGCATCTGTCTGATTAACGGTGCCGGTCGCATGGGGCTGATGGCTGCTACTTCGGATGCGGCATTAGCTGCCGGCGGGCGGGTGACGGGTGTCATTCCTCGCTTCATGGTTGAGCAGGGCTGGCATCACACCGGTTTGACCGAGTTGCGCGAGGTGGAAAGCATGCACGAACGCAAGCAGTTGATGGCCGACCTAAGCGATGCCGTAATCGCTCTGCCCGGAGGATGCGGAACGCTGGAAGAGGTGCTGGAAGTTATCACCTGGAAACAGCTCGGCCTCTACCTGAAACCCATCGTTCTGCTGAATGTGAAGGGATACTTCAATCCGCTGCTTGAGATGTTTGCCAAAGCCATGGAGGAACACTTCATGCGCCCTCAGCACGGAGCCATCTGGCAAGTGGCCGATACGCCTGAACAGGCCGTGGAGCTGATTCGTACCACACCGCTGTGGGATGTATCGGTTCGTAAATTTGCAGCGATATGATGTTCGCCCCTCTTTCTCTCTCCACCGGCATCCCCTTGCCCTATTCTCCCCAAACTGACGACGGGCTGGCCATCTTGCTGCTCTGTTGTTTCTTCTTGTCGGCTCATGTTCTTTCACGCAGCCGAAAGTTCTTGTTTCAGTTGGGAAAAGATTTCCTTTTCAACCGCGAGCGCACGAGCATCTTTGCCACTTCTACCGCGGCCGACATGCGCTACCTGCTCTTGCTCATTCTGCAAACCTTCGTCTTGACCGGCGTCTGCATCTATACCTATACCCTGAAGCAAATGCCCGCGCTGCTGCAAGTGGTAGCTCCTCCACTGCTGCTGATTTGCCTGATTGCTGTCTGCCTGTTTTACTTTGCATTGAAGTGGGCTGCCTATCTCTTTCTGGGTTGGATTTTTTTTGACAAGCAACAGACGAGCTTTTGGCTGGAGTCTTATTCCACGCTGCTTTATTACTTGGGATTTACGCTTTTTCCCTTCACTCTTCTTGCGGTTTATTTCGATTTAAATCTGCATTTTGTTTTGATATTTGGCCTAATCCTGTATGTTTTCTCTAAAATATTGATGCTTTATAAGTGGCTAAAGCTTTTTTGTGACAATCTGCATGGCTGTTTGCTTTTAATTTTGTACTTTTGTGCCCTCGAAATCATTCCCACTTTCTTGATGTACAGGGGAATGGTTCAATTAACGGAGTGTTTGATAATAAAAATTTGATACGTTGAAAGTAAAGAAAATACTTGTGTCGCAACCTAAGCCGACGTCAGAAAAGTCGCCTTATTACGACATTGCGGAGAAGTATGGAGTTGAGGTGGTGTTTCGCCCCTTTATCAAAGTAGAGAGTGTTTCTGCAAAAGAGTTTAGGCAGCAAAAAGTGTCCGTGTTGGATCACACCGCCATTGTGTTCACATCGCGTCATGCTATCGATCATTTTTTCCATTTGTGTACAGAGTTGCGTGTAACCATTCCGGAAACCATGAAATATTTCTGTATAACCGAATCCATCGCTTTGTATATTCAAAAGTATGTGCAATATCGCAAGCGTAAGATTTTCTTCGGTAATACCGGAAAGTTCGACGACTTGTTGCCCGCCATTGTAAAGCATAAGTCGGAGAAGTACCTGGTTCCCATGTCTGATGTTCACAACGATGACATCAAGAATCTTCTCGACAAGAGTAAAATTCAGCACCATGAAGTGGTAATGTACCGCACCGTAAGCAACGATTTCGCTGCAGATGAGGCTTTCGATTACGACATGCTTGTATTCTTCAGCCCTGCCGGTGTGACCTCTTTGCAGAAGAACTTCCCCAACTTCGAGCAAGGCAACATTCAGATTGCTTCGTTTGGTTCAACCACTGCACAAGCTATCCGTGATGCCGGTTTGCGTCTGGATTTGGAAGCACCTTCCGTGCAGGCTCCATCCATGACAGCAGCCTTGGATCTCTTCCTGAAGGAGAACAATAAAGCGTGATAATTACTTTTTTCCCTTTTGCGAGCTACAAGCTACGGGTATTTTTGCAATCTTTGCACTCGTAACTTGTAGCTCGCTCTCTGTTTCCGAGTGTTGACCACTCAGAATCTGTAGTTTAGGAGTTGCAGATAAGAGTGTATGTAAAACTTTAAATGATAACATTGACCGATATGCCAAATACCCTACATAAGTCTGAGCGATTGTGCAGAAAGAAAGCCATCGAGAAACTCTTTGCCGGTGGTGCACGCTCGTTTTCACTCTTCCCGTTGCGGGTGGTCTATCTGCCTATGGAAGAGGTGGAGAGTAGTGCTTCCATTCTGGTCAGTGTGTCTAAGCGCAGGTTCAAGCGTGCCGTGAAACGCAACCGAGTGAAGCGTCAGATACGTGAAGCTTACCGCCTGCACAAGCATCATTTACTTCAGGTGTTGCAAGAGCATGGCGTACACATGGGTGTGGCTTTCATCTATCTGGCTGATGAACTGATGGAGACAGCTGTTATCGAAGAGCGAGTGAAGACTGCCTTACATCGCCTTGCCGAGCGCGTTCCGGCTGCTGCTCATCTCCCAGCCAATCAGTCTGTTACACAGTCTGAAGCCGCACCTGCTGAACGTTTCATCCACACTCCGCAGCAGTCATGAAAGCTTTTTTCTCCTACCTGCTTCTGCTTCCTATCTACTTTTATCAGCGTTGCATATCGCCCATGCTGGGTCCTTCGTGCCGCTTCACTCCCACCTGCTCGCAGTATGCCGTGGAGGCCATCCGAAAACATGGCCCGCTGAAAGGAGTTTACCTCACCATCCGTCGCCTGCTCCGGTGTCACCCCTGGGGAGGTTCCGGATATGACCCGGTTCCCTGATCCCCTACTTCTATGGACAAACTACTTGATATTCACACCCATCACCGCCCGCTTCATCCTTTTGAAGCCATTCAGAATTGTGCGCCGGAAGAGTTCTTGCCTCTCTCGGAAGGTTTCTACTCAGTAGGCATCCATCCGTGGAAAGTGAAAGAGGCCGGAGAACTGCAGTGGCAATGCCTGGAAGAGGCACTGCATCATCCACAAGTGTTGGCTGTGGGAGAGGCCGGTTTGGACAGATGTACAGATGTTCCTTTAGCGCTGCAACAAGAAGTCTTTGTGCGTCAGGCCCGATTGGCAGAGCAGGTTGGCAAGCCTCTTATTATCCATTTGGTGCGGGCAGCAGATGAATTGCTTCGCCTGCACAAACTGCTCCATCCCTCACAGCCCTGGATTATTCACGGTTTCCGAGGTAAACCACAGCAGGCCTCCCAACTGCTCCGTGCTGGCTTCTACCTCTCTTTTGGAGAGCGATACAATATAGAAACTGTACGTATCGTTCCTCTTGATCGTATCTTTTTAGAAACCGATGAAGCTGATCCGAAAATTCTTCCCGAAATCTTCCATCAAATAAGCTTGGCTCGAGGCATCTCTTCTGCATTACTCGCCTCTACCCTTGAAAGTAATCAGCAGAAAGTGTTTCGGTTGGGAAGTATGTAATTCATTTGTGCTCTTACAAGTAAGTATTTTGTTCCAATGTAAGAGAAATATTTTTCTCGCCGTGATGGGAATAATGCAGGAATAAACTATTTTTGCAAAAAATATATATGTTAAACCCATCAAAAACGTCTACTAATGTTAGTAGATGATGGAAAAATGAATAGAATATGGCAGAAAGTTATTCAAACAAGCGTTCATTCTTACGCCACTCGTTACTACTCGCAACGTATCTCATCATTGCTGTTGTTTATTCTGCATGTGGTGGGGATACTTCACCACTCAATGAGGATCCATCCAACGGTGACGATGGAATAGTTCTCTCACTCGATACCTTGGTTGTTGATGCCCAAGGTGCTACGGAGAAAAGCATTAAATTGAAATTCAATACCGTATCTAGCTTTTTTGCAAAGAGCGACCAAGCCTGGTGTGTTATTAAAAATCCAGATGGAAGCGGTAAGTCTGAATATAATGTGCTGCTCGATATTGAAGAGAACAAAACCACAGAGGATAGGGTTGCAAAGATTTCATTCCATAGCGGAGAATATACCAAATATGCGTATGTAGCGCAACAAGGTGTTGAAAAGAAAGATGAGCCTCAGGACAACAATGAATACCAAATCACTATTGATCCAGACAGCTGTAATTATTCTCACGATGGTGGGACAGAATACTTTGTAGTATATGTAGATAAAGCAACTACCATATCAATAAAATCTGACGCAGATTGGTGCATCATTGGCGACGATTATAATGAAAGTTACTATAATACCCCGAGTACGGCCTTTAAGTTAGCTATTCAGGTTAACAGTAATATTGACGGTGTTCGTACTGCAACGGTAACAGTACGTGCTGGTAAATCTACAGCTACCTGTACCATCACACAAGATGCCTATATCACCGGTGAAAATAAGATTGGCGGAACTATTGCCGAAGCCGTTGATTTAGGCCTGTCTGTTAAGTGGGCATCCCACAATTTAGGTGCAACTAAAGAAACCGAAGCTGGGGCATACCTGGGCTGGGGACTTTTGGATAAAAGCAAATACTACAATGAAGATTATCATCCATATTACAACAATAACTACGAGATGTATAAAGATATTGGTACAAACATCAGTAGGACGAAGTATGATGCAGCCTTTTATCATTGGGGCGACAATTGGAGAATGCCAACTAAGGCTGAATGTGACGAACTCCTCAAAAAGTGTGAGTGGCAATGGACGCAGGTGAATAGGGTCAATGGCTATCGTGTGACCGGTCCCAATGGCAAGCAGATCTTCTTGCCAGCATGGGGTTATCAAGCAAACTCTTACGATTCTTCACCAGAAAACAAGTATATTAATCTCTGGACTGGCGAAGTAAACGCACCTCATGATAAATCTGCAATCTATTTCGGAGGAGATTCTAGTGGTAAGTGGACTGGTTACTTAATTCGCTGTTGGGGACTTAACATCCGCCCCGTAAAGTAACTTTCCACATGAAAAAGAGGCTTCTTACAAGAAAAGTGCGTATTTTTGCAACTTCAACTAAAACATTATTAGAAAGATAATAAGAAATAAAAGAAACTATATGAATTTTGTAGATGAATTAAGATGGCGCGGCATGCTCCATACGATGATGCCGGGCACTGAAGAGTTACTTGCCAAAGAGATGGTTACGGCGTATCTGGGTATCGACCCAACGGCTGACTCGTTACACATCGGTCACTTGTGTGGTGTGATGATGCTTCGCCACTTCCAACGTTGCGGACACAAGCCGTTGGCACTGATTGGTGGTGCTACTGGCATGATTGGCGACCCTTCCGGTAAGTCGCAGGAACGCAACTTGCTGAATGAAGAAACTCTGCGCCACAACGTAGCCTGCATTAAGGCACAGCTCGCCAAGTTTCTTGATTTTGAGAGCGATGCTGAAAACAAGGCCGAACTGGTGAATAACTACGATTGGATGAAGGACTTTACTTTCCTCGACTTCGCACGCGAGGTGGGCAAGCACATCACCGTAAACTACATGATGGCTAAAGACTCTGTGCAGAAGCGCCTCAACGGTGAAGCACGTGACGGTCTCTCTTTCACCGAGTTTACCTACCAGTTGCTTCAGGGTTACGACTTCCTCTACCTTTACGAACATAAAAACTGTAAGTTGCAGATGGGCGGTAGCGACCAGTGGGGAAACATTACTACCGGTTCTGAATTGGTGCGTCGTACCAATGGCGGTGAGGTGTTTGCCCTCACTTGTCCCCTTATCACTAAGGCCGATGGCGGTAAATTCGGTAAGACCGAAAGTGGAAACATCTGGCTCGACCCACACTACACGTCGCCTTACAAGTTCTATCAGTTCTGGCTCAACGTAAGCGATGCCGATGCTGAGAAGTATATCAAGATTTTCACCATGCTTCCCAAAGAAGAAATCGACGCTTTGATTGCTGAACATCAGGCTGCACCCCACTTGCGCGTACTGCAAAAGAAGTTAGCGCAAGAGGTTACCATCATGGTTCACTCAGAGGAAGATTACAACGCTGCCGTAGAAGCCTCCGGCATCCTCTTTGGCAATGCTACCGGCGAGGCGCTGAAGAAACTGGATGAAGACACATTGTTGGCTGTGTTTGAAGGTGTTCCGCAGTTTGAAGTTTCACGTCAGGCACTGGAAGAGGGCGTGAAGGCTGTCGACCTCTTTGTAGAAGCGGCTGCCGTGTTCCCCTCTAAGGGTGAGATGCGCAAGCTGGTACAAGGCGGAGGTGTTTCACTCAACAAAGAGAAACTTACAGCTTTCGATCAGCTCATCACCACAGCCGACTTGCTGGATGAGAAGTACTTGCTGGTACAGCGCGGAAAGAAGAATTACTACCTGCTTATTGCAAAATAAGGGGTTTTTTAGAAAAAAAGTTCCGGAACGTTTGCAAGTTCCGGAACTTCCCTTTATCTTTGCACCGCTTTTTAACAGAAAGCCCAAAAGATTGGACTATGGTGTAATGGTAGCACAACAGGTTTTGGTTCTGTTTGTCCAGGTTCGAATCCTGGTAGTCCAACACAAAATCCTCGGTAATCACACGGTTATCGAGGTTTTTTGTTTGTTCTCTTGTCAAGCTTCTCCCCACCTCCTCTCCCCGCGATGGTTTCCGGAAGTCATCTGCTCATTTCTTTCCATTTCCGTCCTTCAACTGTAAAGTGAGGCTTTACACTTTGTGCCGGATTTGCAAATAATCTTCTCTTTTGTTGACAGTTTTCACAAATAGTCCCTATATTTGTGGCAGTATAACCCCTATAAACTCTCTAGCTTATGCGAAACACTACTCAAAGAATCTTCTTGTGCCTTGCTGCACTCTGTTATTTCACGTTCCTCCAAGCACAAAGTTGGAGCTATCCCACGTCGCAAATTGTACGCCTTCCTTATGAAGAGGGAGCGGGAACAGCCGAGCATCCTTACATTATTAAGAGTGCCCAGCAATTGGCCGACTTGGCCTGGTATGTCAACACCGGTACTTCATACCCGGATGTCTATTTCACACTGGGGGCAGACATCGACCTCAATCCCGGTTTTACTTTTGGAAAAGATGGAACCATTACCGGCTCAGGCACACCGCAAGAGTGGGTTCCGATAGGTGATGGCACAAATGAGGGTTCAGACCTGAAGGCTTTCCGAGGACATTTTGATGGACGCGGGCACACCATTAAGGGGCTTTACCTGACCGTGAAGCAAAAGTACACCGGTCTGTTTGGATATGTTGAGGACGGTTCGGTAAAGAATGTCACCGTGGACAACTCTTTGATTAAAACGGGGGCTCTTGCTGAGGCCGGAGAGATTTTTGTAGGTTTTCTTGTGGCCTATGCGTCCAACTGTCAGGTTATGGGTTGCACCAATAAGTCATCCATTATGATTCCAGCAGCAGGTTTTGTTCAGAATCTCTACTTAGGTGGTATTGTCGGTTATTTGCCACTTACCACAAATGCTGATGCAACCTCTTGTCTATTAAAGAATTGTCATAACAATGGAGATATCACAGTACTGGGAGACATTGACACGGCTTGGATAGGCGGTGTGGCAGGATCGTCCGGCGCAACAGAGCATGCAAACTGTAGCAACTCGGGTGCAGTGTCGGGAAAAGGCACTGTTGGAGGTGTGATAGGCAGCACAGGTTATCGCGATATATTTACTGACTTACACAATAGCGGGCCGGTCACGTCATACCATCCCTTCGGGGGTGCAGGCGGAGTGCTGGGACGTGTTGGTGCCGATACGCTGAAGAACTGTTCAAACACGGCTCCCGTTACCGGAATCAATGCTGCGGCAGGTATAGCTGTAACGTGCGAGATACATTGCGTGGAGAGCTGTACAAACACGGGAGAGATACGTGCTACGGCAGAAGTAAGCACCGATGAAACTACCGGTTCCTACTATCCTTGGGCAGCCGGTTTGTTTGCCCAGACAGACTATGTTGAGAGTTTCTCCGGCTGTGTCAACAAAGGAAATGTCTATAGCAATGGGGATGCGGCAGGTATTGCCGTGAAGCTTGCAGACCATAGCCAGGAGGAGAGTGAGAACAGTTTCCTGAAGGAGTCGCACAACGAGGCCGATGTTGTCAGCCTGGGCAACGGTAGAGTGGCCGGTATTGTGGTGGACATGTCCTGCAACTGGTTGCAAAATTGTTATAATACCGGCAAGATAGAAACCGGAGGAGACTGTGCCGGAGGTATTGCAGCCGAGGTTCAGTGTCGCTGGGATGATACTGAAAACCACATTGACGGGTGTTACAACACCGGAGCTGTGACGGGTGCAAAGAATGTTGGCGGCATCTATGGTAAGTCAGACCAGTACACCACCCTTTCCAACAGTCACAATCAGGGTGAAATCAGCGGCATCACTTGGGTAGGAGGATTGATTGGCGACGGCGGTGCAATGACCGCCTGCTACAACACCGGCAAGGTGACGGGCACCGACAAAAACGTGGGCGGACTGGCAGGTGCAGCCACAGGGGTAAGCCTCTCTTACAACACAGCAGCGGTTACGGGTGCCGTTCAGGTAGGAGGCTTGTGTGGTGCCTTCAACGGGCAGCTGCGCAATGCTTATAACTTGGGTGAGGTTACTGCCACAGATTGGGCCGGTGGCCTGCTGGGAACAACCACTTCACCGGACGTGAAATATGCCTACTCAGTGGGTAAACTGACCGCTCCTGAGGCATCCTATGCGGGTGCCATTGCGGGCGGACTGAGTGAATGGGCGTCAGAATATCTCTTCTCTAACTGTTACTACCTCTCCACCTCAACGATTCCTGCCCTCGGCGGTAGTAACATCTGGTGGGATACCGACAAGACCCTCATCGAGGCAAAGACAGAGGCTGAGTTTGCCAATGGTACTGTCTGCATCTTGCTGAACGACAACCAGTCGCCCACACCCTGGGGGCAAGTGCCGGGAACAGATGCCACCCCCTTGCTCAACGGAGGCGGCAACCCGGAAGTAGACCCCAACATCACCGGCCTTGTGCGTCCGGAGGCTTCTGCAGAGCCTTTCCTCACTTGCGATGGCACTATCCTCCGCATCTGCATTCCCTTTGAGCGAGCCGCGCTCTATACACTGACGGGGCAGAAGGTTACCGACCTGACCACCTCTTCCCTCTCTCTCAGCTCCCTGCCGCGCGGTGTCTACCTCCTCACCGTTTGCTCTGAGGGCACACAGCGCACGCAGAAGTTTGTGGTGAAGTAAATAGTTACACAACTTATATCACGCAAGGAGGTGTGTCGTAATTAAATAAAAGTCCTTGTTTTATTTTTACCAACCTCTTTCCGCACAGCTTTCCACCGGGCATTACACTGATTGTGCCTACCTCCGACATCAGACCTGCCTACCCACCGCATTAGAACCAATCATGCACAAGATGGCATCTTATGCTGCACAAGATGCCATCTTGTGCAACACAAGTCCGCATCTTGTGCATCTTCCCAACCTGTGTGGAAGATGAAAAGTAAGGGTGCGGCGGGTGTGCCCAATAAGTGGGATGGGAGGGAGAAAGCGGTGCGGTTGTTTTTCCGGAAGAGTGGGGAGGGGGAGAGGTGCTTTACCGGCTCTCCTCCCGGAAGAGGCGGGTGAAGGTTGCCTGCAACAGCGGCTCGTCGGCTATGATGGACTGCAGCAGGCGCAGACGCTCTGCGTTCTTGCCTTGCGGGAAGTAAAGCTTCAGGTAGCCGCCCGGGGCATACTTCTCCATCAGGTGTTGGCGGAAGCGTTGGTAGTGCCAAGCGGCATCGGCCTCAGGAGCCTGTCGCAATCCATACTGCACGGTACGACGAAGCGTAATGTCAGGGTCGATGATGCGGTCTGCTTCTGCCACAATGCGCCCGTAAAGGCTTCGGGGCTGGTGGTCGGAAGAGGCTCTGTGGTCTTCTACAGCTTCGCGCATGAGGATTATTTCCTCCGGAGTGAACCACTGCTTCAGTTGCTCGTCTGCCGCCAGCAGACGGCCTGAAACGAGGTGATGTGTCTTCCGATCCTCGCACAGTCCAGTGTCGTGGTAAGCGGCAATGGTGTAGACCAGTCTCTCGTCTGCCTCGTCCGGGAATTGTGCAGCCAGTGCGAGGCTCTCTGCCATCACCGTCCGCACATGCTCCACGTTGTGTGCCTTGTCGAACCCCGCATAGCGCGGAATTATCTCTTGCTCAATGTATTGTCTAAGTCCTTCGGGTATCATCTTAGTACGGAAATGCCATTTGAACGTTATACACCTCCTCCTTAATCGCATCCAGGAAGGGGTGACTCAGCTTCTTACCGTTGAGGGTGAGGAGAGGACGACAGTCGCTAGTGTTGCCTGTGACATATATGTTACCTTCATGAATAGCTACAAAACGGTATGAGCCTTCGGCTTCCAGTGTTTGGGCAGTTCCGTTTATCCACAGGCAAGGGGCATTGTTTAGATATCCTGCCCAGTAGAGTTTGCCGTTGCTGGCAGTGGAGTAGTTGGCGTATGCGTTTTCGCTTTCGGCAAAGAAGCTTTGTTGTACTCCGTTTTTGATGGAGTAAATCATGTTTTGAGGGGCAAAGAGATTAGAAATGGTAGCTCCATCAGCAGGGTTTAAAAGTTGAAGATAGTTTAGGGTAAGATACCAGTTTCCGTTCTCGGTAGTGAAGTGTGTAATGCTGAAGTTGTTCTTGCTGTTTTTGTCAAGGTCATTCTCTATTTTAGTCCAGGCGGGTTGTTCATAGAGTACTTCACCATTCTTCCAGACGGTTATAGTGCTTGGTTCTGAAGTACTCTGAGCGTACACTTTTCCTACTGCATAGAGGTCTCCGGTTTGCTTGTCTACATGAAAGATTTCAATCCCACCGGAAGTTTCAAAAGAGTTCAGTTCTGTTTCGCCGGCGAAGAAGGTGCATTTACCATTATCGCCTACCACTTTATAGACTTTGCCTTGATAGAGGTCATATTCATAATGTTTTTCTCCGGCACTAAGTTCTTGTTGCTCTATCTTAGCTCCTTGTATGGTGTGTAAGGTATATCTATAGTTAATGCGCGTAATGCAATAGAACACTCCATTGTATATCTCTGAACAGACAACATCGGCCGATTTAGGATAGTAATATTCCTGCCCGTTGTGGTAAAGCAGTGTGCTTTCTTTCAGTTTTACAATCAGGCTGAACACGTCGGAAGTAGTGGGTTCGTTACTCTCATCACTGCTACAAGCTGCAAAGCTTGTGCAGATGAGTAAAGAGGCAAGCAGGGAGGTGAAATAGTTCTTCATATTGCTTCTGTTTTTAAGCGTTTTTGCAAAGAAAGTGATTTGTGGGGAGAATAGCAAAGGAATGGGAAGGTTTGTTACAAAAGTAATGCTCGGTGTTTCTGTTGTAACACTGAGCATTACAGGCGAAACACCGAGCATTATTTTAACCCGAATCCGGCAGATGGTCTTTCAGACCATAAATCGGACTGACATTTAACAACACCGAGCGTTACTGAGAGGGGGCTTTTGAGAGGGTGCGCTATCAATGCGCCTCCAGCCAGTTTTTGCCCCAGCCGCAGTCGGCACGGAGGGGAACTTGCATGGGGTAGGCACGTTCCATCTCTTCGATAACAATTTGTTGAACCTTTTCTTTTTCTGCGGTGGGGACTGAGAAGTTCAATTCGTCGTGTACTTGCAGAATCATCTTGGCTTGCAGACCCTCATTCTCGAACCGTTGATGAATGCGTGCCATGGCTACTTTGATGATGTCGGCCGCACTGCCTTGAATGGGGGCATTGATGGCGTTGCGCTCGGCATAGCCTCGTACGGTGGCGTTGCGGGAGTTGATGTCAGGCAGGAAGCGTTTGCGGCGGAAGATGGTCTCCACATAACCCTGTTCCTGTGCCACCTGAATGCTGCGATCCATGTACTCTTTAATCTGTGGGTAGGTTTGGAAGTAACCGTCAATCAGCTCTTTAGCCTCTGCTCGCGGCACGTTCATGCGCTCGGCCAGTCCGAAGACAGAGATGCCATAGATGATGCCGAAGTTAGCCGTCTTGGCCTTTCGACGCATGTCGGGAGTAACCTCACTGATATCCACCTTATAGATTTTAGCAGCGGTGGCGGCATGGATGTCGTGCCCGCTGCGGAAGGCGTCAATCATATTGGCATCGCCACTGAGGTGAGCCATGATGCGCAACTCTATTTGAGAGTAGTCGGCGGAGAAGAACTCAGCTCCCTCGTCGGGGATGAAAGCCTTGCGAATCTCCTTTCCGTCTTCATCACGGATAGGAATGTTTTGTAAGTTTGGATTACTGCTACTCAGTCGTCCGGTAGCTGTCACGGCTTGGTTGAACGAGGTGTGTATGCGACCTGTCCGTGGGTTGATAAGTTGCGGCAGCGCATCCACGTAGGTGCCCAAGAGTTTCTTCAGTCCTCGGTGCTCCAGTATCTTCTCTACCACGGGATGTTTGCTTCGCAGGCTTTCCAGCACCTCTTCCGAAGTGACGTACTGTCCGGTTTTGGTCTTCTTAGCCTTGGCGACAATCTTTAGGCGGTCGAACAACACTTCACCCACCTGCTTGGGGGAGGCAATGTTGAACGCTGTGCCGGCTAGGGTATAGATTTCTTGCTCGATGTCCAGGAGGCGTTGGGAGAAGTGGGCAGATGACTGCTTCAAGCTCTCCACATCCAGCAGCACACCGTTGCACTCCAGGCTGACCAGCACGGGGACGAGTGGCATCTCGATGTCGTAGAACAGTTGGCCTGCTCCCTGTGTTTCCAACTCTTTCTCCAAGATGTTTTTCAGCTTGAAGGTAACATCGGCATCCTCACAAGCATAGCGGTAGACCTCTTCGGGCGGAACGTCGCGCATAGACTTCTGTGTCTTTCCCTTGGCACCAATCAGCTCATCGATGTGAATGGTTCGGTAGTTGAGATAGATTTCGGCGAGATAGTCCATGTTGTGTCGCAGCTCCGGTTGCAGCACGTAGTGGGCAAGCATGGTGTCGAAGAGTTTCCCTCTTACCTGCACGCCATAGTTCCGGAGTACAATCATGTCGTACTTGATGTTTTGCCCAACCTTGGTGATGGCGCTGTTTTCAAGCAGCGGGCGGAAGAAAGTCACGACCTTCTCTGCTTCCGAACGTTCCGCAGGGACGGGAATGTAGTAGGCTTCGTTTTCTTTGCAACAGAAGCTTATTCCCACCAATTCGGCTTCCATGGGGTTGCTGCTAGTGGTTTCCGTGTCTAGAGCGAGAATTTCTGTTGTCAAGAGTTTTTGAAGAATTTCGCTTCTTTTCTCCTCTGTATCAATAAGTTGATACTCTACAGAGAGCGTTTCTAAGCTCGCGAGAATCGTTTTTTTTGCGTCAACCGTCCCCTCGGGCGCAAATAACGCAAACAAATCGCCTTGAACAGGGCCTTGTTTTTCGTTATTGGCGGGTGTTGCTTGCGGTTGAGCGAAAAGAGTGCCGGCAAAGAGGTCGGGCTCTTCGGTCGGAAGAGTGGGGGAGGCTTGCGGGGCGGCGGGCTTCTTCAGCACGCGATCAATCAGTGCGCGAAACTCCAGCTCCTCAAAGATTTTCCGCAAGGCTGCTTCGTCCGGCTCTTTTCTGACAAGCTGTTCCATCTCCAGCCGGATGGGTACATCAGTCTTGATGGTTGCAAGAAATTTAGAGAAGCGAATCTGCTCTTTATTCTCTTCCACTTTCTTCTTGAGCGCACCCTTCAGTTCGTCGGTTCTTTCCAGCAATGCTTCAATGCTGCCAAACTGAGTGACCAGCTTCTGTGCCGTCTTCTCTCCCACACCGGGACAGCCGGGAATGTTATCTGAGGCATCACCCATCAGGCCTAACATGTCTATCACTTGGTCGGTGCTCTGAATGTCGAACTTGGCCTTCACCTCTTCCGGTCCCATCACCTCGAAGCCGCCACTGTGCTTGGGACGATACATGAAGACGTTTTCACGCACCAGTTGCCCGTAGTCCTTGTCCGGGGTCATCATATAGGTGGTGATGCCTTGCCGTCCGGCCTCGGTAGCCAGTGTGCCGATAACGTCGTCGGCCTCGAAACCTGTTACCTCCAGAATGGGTATGCGGTAGGCACGAATAATCTCTTTGATGACGGGAACCGAGAGGCGAATGTCTTCCGGAGTGGCCTCGCGTTGTGCCTTGTACTGCTCAAAAGCCTCGTGGCGAAAGGTAGGACCGGCAGGGTCAAACGCCACGCCGATGTGCGTGGGTTGCTCCTTCTTCAGTACCTCTTCCAGTGTGTTGACAAAGCCTAGAACGGCTGATGTGTTGAATCCCTTTGAGTTGATACGTGGGTTTCTGATGAGTGCATAATACGCCCGATAGATGAGCGCATAGGCATCTAATAAGAACAGTTTATCGGTAGAATGCATATGTTTATCTGTTTTTTTCTCGGTAAAAGTACAAAAAAATACGGTATTAGCCGTTTTATTATTACTTTTGTGCACAAATAGCTACTCATGGATTACTTATCGCTGATAGAATCACCAATATCTACCGAACTGGAGGAGTTTAAGCAACTCTTCGGAAGTTCTCTTGCCAGTTCCAATCCGCTCTTGAATCAAGTGACGGCTCACCTGCGTCGTCGCTCGGGTAAAATGATGCGCCCCATGTTGGTGTTGCTTACAGCCAAACTCTACGGCAAGGTAAACCAATCCACTCTCCATGCAGCAGTGGCACTGGAACTGTTGCACACAGCCAGCCTGGTACATGACGATGTGGTGGACGAAAGCAATGAAAGGCGCGGACAACCCTCGGTGAATGCAGCCTTTAATAATAAGGTGGCCGTGCTGACGGGCGACTATATGCTCTCTACTGCTTTGATGCAGGTGGGCATGACTCGCAACTTTGAAATCTTTGACGTGGTCTCCCAGTTAGGACAAGAGTTGGCCGACGGTGAACTGTTGCAACTTTCCAACGTCAGCAACATGCAATTCTCCATCGACACCTACTTTGAGATTATCCGTAAAAAGACGGCTGTCCTCTTCGAAGCCTGCACAAAATCAGGAGCCTTGTCGGTGATTTCTTGCGATGAAATGGTGGAAAAAGCAAGAAAACTGGGTGAATACATCGGTCTCTGTTTCCAAATTAAAGATGACATCTTCGACTACTACGACAACTCCGCCATCGGGAAACCTACCGGAAACGACATGCTGGAGGGTAAACTGACTCTGCCGGTACTTTATGCCCTCAATGTAACGCGGGATGAAGAGGCTGCTGCCATTGCTATGAAGGTGAAGAACGGTGCTGCAACTTCCGATGAAATCGCCCGTTTGGTACGTTTCACCAAAGAGAATGGAGGCATTGAGTATGCCGTGAAGAGCATGAATTCTTTCCGCGAGCGTGCTCACGAACTGCTGAAAGAGTTTGAAGAAAGCTCGGTGAAAACGGCACTTTTGGCTTACCTGGACTACGTGATAGACCGTACAAAGTAGCGGGGAAACACCTGTAAAAGAGAGTCCGGACAGATACTTCAATAACTATTATAACAAGTGCGCATACTTACTACTGTGGGTATGCGCATTTTCTTTGCAAAACACCCCTATTCATCGAGAAAAAACACGCCCCCACAACAGTGAGAGCGTGCATAACCGACAGCCTTTTGGGGCTGTCCTATCTCTTTTGGAAGGCTTCTTAGAAGAACTTAACCTCTTTCTCCAGAATCTCTGACAACAAAAGGTTGGCCAAACGACTGGTTCCCAGGCGGAACAGGCTGTTGTTGAGCCACTCTTCTCCTAACACCTCTTTTACGATGGTGTAATAAACCAGTGCATCGTTTACACTGTTGATGCCTCCGGCAGGTTTAAAACCAATCTTGATACCTGTCTGCTCGTGGTACTCCTTGATAGCCTGACACATGACGTACGCAGCCTCGGGAGTGGCGGCAGGTTGTTGCTTGCCGGTTGAGGTCTTGATGAAATCAGCACCTGCATACATCGCCAAGATAGAGGCCTTCTTGATGTTCTCAGCCGTTTTCAGTGCACCGGTTTCCAAGATTACCTTCAGATGCTTCTCCTTGCAAGTCTCCTTCAGTTCCTGTATCTCGTCGCACATACCTTCATAATCACCTGACAGAAACTTGCCTACAGAGATGACGATGTCAATCTCGTCTGCACCATCCATCAGTGCCATAGCTGTCTCGGCCACCTTTACCTCTGTGAAGGTTTGTGACGAGGGAAATCCTGCTGATACACAGGCAATCTTCACATCTTCCACCTCCAGTGTGTCCTTTACAATCTCTGCAAAGCAGGGGTAGACGCAGATGGCTGCCACATTCTTCAGGTCTGGATATTCCTCATCGAAGCGGTTAACGTTTTGGGTAAACTTCATAACACTTTCATCACTGTCGGTAGTGTTCAGCGTGGTCAGGTCGATACAATTGAAGAGGAAT
Organism: Bacteroides sp.; assembly: GCA_017621035.1. Lineage (GTDB taxonomy): Bacteria > Bacteroidota > Bacteroidia > Bacteroidales > Bacteroidaceae > Bacteroides. The sequence continues at coordinate 24,906 of JAGATY010000009.1, forward strand.
TTCTTTACCTCCGGCGTGTTGTTCTCGGCCACTTTTCCCTCCACGATGGCAGCTACTTGTGCGCCGACTTCTGCATCGCTAAGGGCAGTGTTGTACTTCGCCAGTGTAGCGTCGTACTTGTTCTGAGTAAGTTCTTGATTCTCCATACTGTTCATGATAGTTTGGGGTTATTTTTATGTCTTTCTTTGTCACGGTTGGTCTTCTTCAGAAGGGTTTGGCGAAAGGCTTCGGTAAGGTCTACACCCGTTTGGTTGGCCAGACAGATGAGTACCCACAGTACGTCTGCCATCTCTTCACTGAGGTTCTCCTTTTCTCCTGCCTTGAACGATTGGTCACCATACTTACGTGCCATGACGCGAGCCAGTTCGCCCACCTCTTCAGTCAGCACGGCCATGTTGGTCAGCTCGCTGAAGTAGCGCACGCCATAGGTTCGTATCCACTCGTCCACCTGCTGTTGTGCTTGTGCCAGGCTGATGTCAGAATCATTTTTTGCCGAATCCATCGCTGTTTTTCCTTTCTTTATTCTTTGTTTTTGCTGTCGATGAGGATGGTTACAGGCCCGTCGTTCAGCAGCTCCACCTTCATGTCTGCACCAAACTCTCCGGTTCCGATGGGTTTACCCAATGCGCCGGTCAGCTCCTTGCAAAAGGCTTCATACAAGGGGATGGAGATTTCCGGCCGTGCAGCACGTATGTAGGAGGGGCGGTTACCTTTCTTGGTGGAGGCGTGCAGGGTGAACTGGCTGATGACCAGAATGTCGCCGCCATCGTCCAGGATGGAACGGTTCATTACCCCGTTTTCATCGTCGAAAATTCTTAGATTGACCACTTTTTTACACAGCCATTGGATGTCTTCCTCACCGTCACCCTCCTCGATGCCTACCAGTATGAGCATCCCTTTCCCGATGCTGGCTTTGCAGTGCCCCTCAATGGTGACGGAGGCGTGAGCTGTGCGCTGTATTACTATTCTCATATTTCTTCTGTTTTGGGAGGAAGGGTAGGGTGATGTCTGTATAAACTTGTCCGCCCCTTCCGGTTTAGCGCGGTAAAGATAGAAATAAATCTCCTGAATTGCTGCTAAAAATGTAGGATTTGTGACTCCTTTGCAACGCGTTTCTTCCACACTTGTGTCCAGCGTATTCCACACAAGTGTGGCGTTTGCTCCACACAAGTGTCCAGCACGCTCCGCACTTGTGTGGAAGAAACGCTACTCTCGTAAACTATAACTATTTGTTAATAAGCGACTTAATTAGAATCTCGGCTTTGGCTTTCCCCACTACGGATGCCAATTCTTCCGGGGTAGCCTCTTTGATGCGTTTCACACTTTTGAACTGCTTCAGCAACAAGGTTTTGCTCTTCTCCCCGATGCCTTTCACGCTATCCAGCTCAGAGACTGTCTGCCGCTTGCTGCGTTTGTCGCGGTGGAAGCTGATGGCAAAGCGGTGCACCTCATCCTGTATGCGCGTCAGCAGCTGGAAGAGTGGGGTGCTCTGTTTCAGCCCTATGACCTGGGGCGGGAATCCGTACAGTAACTCATGCGTGCGGTGGCGTCCGTCTTTTGCCAGACCTGCCACGGGAATGTCTAGCCCAAGCTCATCCAGTACCTCTTTCACGGCACCCATTTGTCCCTTTCCACCGTCAGTTATCAGCAAATCGGGTAGGGGAGTTCCTTCTTCCATGGCGCGACTGTACCGGCGGCGTACTACCTCCTGCATGGAGGCGTAATCGTCCGGCCCTTCCACTGTCTTGATGTTGTACTTCCGGTACTCCTTCTTTAGTGGGAATCCTTTCAGGAACACTACACAGGCCGCCACCGGGTCGCTTCCTTGCGTGTTAGAGTTGTCAAAACACTCAATGCGAAGCGGTACTTTCTCCAGATGCAACTGCTCCTGAATCTCTTTCAGCAGTCGTACAGAGCGCTGCTCGGGGTTGAGCTTTTCGGCCTGTTTCATTCTGTCCGCCTTATACTGCTTTACGTTGAGGGTGGAGAGTGCCAGTAGCTTCCGCTTATCTCCCCGCTGAGGCACGGTGAATTCGACGTTTTTCAACTCAATGCCCGGGTCAAACGGCACGATGATTTCGCGTGCCCGGCTCTTGTATCGCTCCCTCATCTCTACAATTCCCAGCGCCAGCAACTCTTCTTTGCTCTCGTCCAGTTTCTTTTTATACTCAAAGGTGAATGCTTGATTGATGGCACCGTTGGTGATGTGCAGATAGTTCACAAAAGCTGCCTTTTCATCGGCATCTTCTTCTATGGAGAAGACGTCAATATTGTGTAAAATGTTGCTTACCACTTCTGACTTGGCACGGTAGTTTTCCAGCAGCATATATTTCTCCTTTACCTTCTGTGCCTCTTCAAAACGCATCTCGCCTGCCAGTTGCTGCATCTCATCCATCAGCTTGCGGCTTAGCTCTTGCGTATTTCCTTTCAGAATTTCCCTGATTTCATCGATGTTTTTTAGATACTCTTCACTGCTCTGCAGTCCCACGCAAGGCCCGGCGCAATTCTTGATGTGGTACTCTAGGCACACTTTAAACCTTCCGCTTCGTATGTTTTCAGGGGTGAGGGGAAGGTGGCAACTACGCAAAGGATAGAGTTGATGAATCAGCTCAAGTAGCGCATTCATCGAGGGAATATGACTGTAAGGCCCGAAATAATTGGAACCATCGCGTACAATTCTTCGCGTCTTTATCACGCGAGGGAAGTACTCATTTTGGATGCAAATACTGGGATAGGTCTTGTCATCCTTCAGCAAGACATTGTAGCGCGGGCGATACTTTTTGATGAGATTGTTTTCCAGGAGTAGGGCATCCTCCTCACTGTTGACTACTATGTAGCGTATGTCTGCAATCTTACTCACCAACACACGAGTCTTTCCTGCACCGTGGTCACGGTTGAAATAGCTGGAGACTCTCCGCTTCAGCCGCTTGGCCTTACCCACATAAATAACAGTACCCTCGGCATCCAGGTATTGATAGATGCCGGGGGTATCCGGTAGGTTTTCCACTATACCGCGCAAGTAGGCGTTGGTTTTCAGTTCTTCCATCTTATAGGGTGAGTACAGATGCTACTTCTACCTCCTTGTCGAACACAGCCTTCCCGTTCAGTTCTTCCAGCTCGATGAGGAAGTTAACCATAATCTTTTGCGGGTTGAGCTGTTTAACCAGCTTGCATGCCGCCTGCATGGTGCCACCGGTTGCCAGCAAGTCGTCGTGCAGCAGTACTACATCGTCCGGGCTGATGGCATCCTTGTGCATCTGTATGGTGTCGGTACCATACTCTTTGCTGTAGCTCTCTTCAATGGTCTCTGCCGGAAGCTTGCCGGGTTTGCGGATGGGGACAAATCCGGCTCCCAGTCTGGTCGCTAAGATGGGTCCCATGATGAAGCCACGGCTCTCGATGCCCACCACTTTAGTAATGCCTTTGTCCTTGTACATTTCATACAATGTGTCCGACAATTCCTGTAGTGCCTCCGGGTTTTTAAACAGGGTTGTTACGTCGTAGAACAAGATGCCCGGAATCGGAAAATCGGGTATCTCTCGGATGTTTTTCACAAGTGTTTCTTTACTCATACTCAGTATGTTTGATTGGGTTAATTGATGCTTTTGTTTCACGTGGAACATTGACTGTTTCTTGCTCTCAGCCTCGCCTTATCTACCACTCAGTACCAGCAGCACATTGATGTCGCTGGGCGAAACTCCGGGAATGCGACTTGCCTGTGCAATGGTCTCCGGGTCAATCTTCTGCAGTTTCTGTCGTGCCTCCGTAGAGAGTGATTGTATGGAAGCATAGTCAAACTTTCCTTTGATTTTAATGCTTTCCAATCGGGCCAGTTTGTCTGCAATGATACGTTCCCGCCCGATGTAGCCCTCATATTTTATCAGGATTTCCGCGGCCTCGATAATCTCCTCTCTGCGTTCTGTCACCTTTTCCAGCTCACGCTTGAAGGCATCTATATGCTCAGAAATGTTTTCGATGGTGACTTGCGGACGATTGATGAGGTCTACCAGTTTGCAACCGTGGCGGAGTGGAGTGGTGCCCAACGACTCCAGCACCGGATTGATAAGGTTGGCCTTGATGGAGAAGTTTCGCGCGAAGTCAATGATGCTGTTCACGGCCTCACGCTTCTTGCGCAACAGTTCATAGCGGTCAGCCTTCGCCAATCCCAAGTTGTAGGACTTCTCTGTGAGGCGCATATCGGCATCGTCCATCCGGAGCAGTATGCGGTACTCTGCGCGCGAGGTGAACATTCGGTAAGGCTCGTCCACACCTTTAGTAACCAGGTCATCAATCAGCACACCGATGTAAGCCTCGTCTCTACCCAGCGTAAACGGTTCACCACCGTGGCAGTTGATGTGTGCGTTGATGCCGGCAATGATGCCTTGTCCCGCCGCCTCTTCATATCCGGTAGTACCATTCACCTGTCCGGCAAAGAAGAGGTTCTTGATGTTCTTTGTCTCCAACGTGTGCTTCAGCTGAGTGGGGTCGAAGTAGTCATACTCGATGGCATAGCCTGGACGATAGATGACCATGTCGCGGAAGGCAGGAATCTTCTTCAAGGCACGAATCTGTATGTCCATGGGAAGGGAAGAAGAGAAACCATTCAGGTAAAGCTCCTGTGTGTTCTCACCCTCCGGTTCCAGAAAGAGCTGGTGCTGTGGCTTGTCAGGGAAGGTCACAATTTTCGTCTCAATGCTGGGGCAGTAGCGTGGACCGATACTCTGAATTTGCCCGTTGAAAAGGGGAGAATCTGCCAGTCCACTGCGCAACACATCGTGAGCCTCCTCGGTGGTGAAGCAGGTCCAGCAGGGCAGTTGTTTCAGTTTCCGTTGCGGTGTGTCCATAAACGAAAACTTGTGGAAGTCCTGCTCACCCTCCTGTATCTCCATCTCTTCGTAGTGCACGCTTCGCCCGTCAATGCGGACCGGTGTACCCGTCTTCATTCGCCCGTAGGTGAAGCCATGTTTGGCGATGGATTCGGTCAATTTGTAAGCGGCAGGCTCAGCCATTCGTCCGCCCGGGAGCATGGTTTTTCCCACGTGCATCAGTCCGTTGAGGAAGGTGCCCGCGGTCAGTATCACACACTTGGCTCGGAAGGTAACGTTCCATGCAGTCACCACCCCGCAAACTTCCCCGTTTTCAACAAGGATTTCCTGCACGGTGTCCTGCCAGATATGCAGATTTGGTATGTTTTCCAGCACCTCACGCCATGCCCAGATAAACTTGCCGCGGTCGCATTGTGCTCGCGGGCTCCACATGGCGGGTCCTTTCGATCGGTTCAGTATGCGGAACTGTATGGCGGTTCGGTCTGTCACCAATCCGGTGTATCCTCCCAGGGCATCAATCTCCCTGACAATCTGTCCTTTGGCTATGCCTCCAATGGCAGGATTACAGCTCATTTGCCCGATTTTGTTCATGTCCATCGTGATGAGACATGTCTTCGAACCTAAATTGGCAGCGGCAGCAGCAGCTTCACATCCGGCATGTCCTGCGCCAATCACAATCACATCATACGTAAAATCCATCTGTCCAATCTCTTTTAAAACGGTGCAAAGATAGTGCATGCACCGCGCAGAAACAAATTTATTTTCTTAGGCGGATAGCCCCGATTTCCACATAAGGCAGGGAAGACCTTTTGTCGGGCCTAGGTTAATGTATTGATAAACCTTTGTGGGTTTAATATGTTGGTTATCATTTAGATAGCTTCTAAAGCGGCAGCATACTCAGTGCCTTCTCCTCGGCTGCCTCCATCACCTCTCTCTCGCCGGGGCCTTTGTCGTTGATGCCACACAGGTGCAGGATGCCGTGGATGATAACGCGGTGTAACTCACGCTGATAGTCGTTGCCGGCAAACTGTTCTGCGTTGGTGCGCACGGTGTCCAGGCTGATAAACAAATCGCCACTGATACGGTTCCCTTCCGTGTAGTCAAAGGTAATGATGTCGGTGTAATAGTCATGCTGTAAGTACTGACGGTTCACCTCCAGAATCTTCTCGTCGGAGCAGAAGATGTAAGCAATCTCTCCCACCTTCTTACCATACTCGGCTGCTACAGCTTTTACCCACTCTGTGGTTTCGCGCTTCTTTAACTGAGGCATCTGAATGCCTTCACTCTGATAACTAATCATAGAATGTCTCTTTTTAAAATCCTGAATACCGGAAACCATCATCCGGTTATTTCCCACAAAAGTAGAAATATCTTTTCAACTCTCTACTACTTTTTACTACTTTTGTGAAACAATACAATTTATACTACCCGCAATGAACATGCAAGCAAAAGAGATAGAGGCTGCACTGCGCCTCTACAGTAATCCGGAGAAACAAGAGATTTTCCCCCGATTCTTTAAAACCGGAAAGGGAGAGTATGGCGAGGGCGACCGCTTCCTGGGAGTGGTAGTGCCCGATACTCGCAAGGTGGCACGCGCCGGCAAAGAGGCCTCGCCGGAAACTGTAGTCGAACTCTTGCAAAGCCCGTGGCACGAGTGTCGCCTTTGTGCACTGCTGATATTGGTGGAGCGCTTCAAAAAGTGCGATGAAAAGGGGAAAAAAGAGATTTTCGACTTCTATCTTTCTCACACGGAGTACATCAATAACTGGGATTTGGTGGACCTCTCTGCACCGGCTATCGTGGGCGAGTATCTGCTTCACCGACCGGAAGAGCGAAGTGTGCTTTATCGCCTTGCCGACAGCTCTCTGCTCTGGGATAACCGCATTGCAGTAGTCTCTACCCTCACCTTTATCAAAAACCGCGATTTCATCGATATAATTCAGCTTTCTGCACACTATTTGCACACACCAGAGAAAGGGTTTTCGTACACTTTTCATACACCTTTCGTACACTTTTCGTACAAAAAACTGCATGATTTGATGCAAAAAGCCATTGGTTGGATGCTCCGCGAAATGGGCAAACGTGACAAAGCGTTGCTTGAACAATTCTTGGAAGAACATGTCGGCCAAATGCCCCGCACCATGCTTCGCTATGCCATTGAGAAATTCCCGGAACACGAACGCCGTGACTGGATGGAGCGATGAGCAAGAAATATCAATCACTTGATTTATAATAGCCTGATTCCGGTAGATGGTATGAAAGACCATCTACCGAATTCAGGTTAGCTTATACTCTGCCGCTCATAGCCTGCCGCTTATGACTCATAATTCAAAATCATAATTCAAAATCATAAATCATAACTCATAAATCAAAATTCATTCTGAATCCTCCCCCTACCTTCTCCTTTATCTATTCAGTATTGGTTCGATATATCTATGATAACTCCTTGGAATATCAGTATTTTATCTAATATATATCGAATCAGTACCGAATGTATAAATAATAGATAAGGGAGCTGGTAGGGCGTGGATATGGGGAGGTTGGCAGGGTGGTGAGGATGAGAATAGGATGCGAAGAGGATAAGAAGGGAGTAAAAAGAGAACGAAAAGGAGTCTCAAACGGGCAAATGAATAACTTTTTAAAGCAAATCGAAGCGACTTCTATAAATTAAACTTTATCTTTGCCCCTGCCTTCACTTGTAAGCCCCCTGTGCGAGGAGTGGCCGAAGGTACTTTTTTGAGATTATAAACGGAAGCGTTTGTACGATATTACCCGCAGTTGGAAATCTCGACAATTTTCATGCTAATAGGGTGATGGCAACAAATGGCTCCCGCTTGTAGTTTATGCGTACAGCCCGTGTTGTATCCATACGCTATAGGCGTGGAGCGTGTTGTCTTATCTATCTTATTAGCATCGGGAGTCGAGACCCGCCAACTGTAGATTGATAAGCACACGCACCACACTTCTTTTGTATAACCAGAGAACTATTAGCGTATGATTACCGGCGAAATCAAAAACAAGATTGACACTATTTGGGATGCCTTCTGGACGGGCGGTATTACCAACTCTATCACGGTGCTTGAGCAGATGACTTACCTCTTCTTCATGAAGATGCTCGACGATGCACAGCGTAAAAAAGAGGCTGCGGCCAGCATCATGGGTGTACCGGTGAAGGAGCCTGTCTTTGCAGCGGGCAATTGGTTGAATCCCGACAGCGGGCAGGAGGTGCCCTATCAGTCGCTGCGTTGGCACGTCTTCAAGAATACAGATGCCGCCGCCATGTTTGCCAACATACGCAACAACGTCTTCCCCTTCATCAAGCATCTGAACGGGGGCAAGGAGAGTGCCTACAGCCGTTTTATGCAGAACGCCATCTTTTTGATTCCCACGGAGCGCACGCTGGCCAAGATTGTGGATGGCATAGATGGACTGGACATGAATAATCGCGATGCGATGGGTGATGTCTATGAGTATGTGCTGGGGAAGATGGCCGCCAGTGGCAATAACGGTCAGTTCCGTACTCCGCGCCACATCATCCGCATGATGGTGGAGCTGATGCGTCCCACGCTGGGTGATGTGATTTGTGACCCGGCTATGGGTTCGGCCGGCTTCATTGTAGAGAGTGCCAAATACATCCATGAGACCTATGGCAATGAGTTGTTGAAGCGCGACCATCAGGCACATTTCAAGAGCGGGATGTTTCATGGGTTTGACACCGACCAGACCATGCTGCGCATTGGTGCCATGAATCTGATGCTGCATGGGGTGGACAATCCCAACATTGTCTACCGCGACTCACTCTCCACAGATAATAGTGATGCCGACTGCTACACCCTCTGCCTGGCCAATCCGCCCTTTGCCGGTACGCTGGACAAGGAGGCTGTCAGCAAGTCGTTGCTTTCCATTGCCTCCACCACCAAAACAGAACTGCTTTTTGTGGCCCTCTTTGTGCGGATGCTTCAGGCGGGCGGACGCTGTGCAAGCATTGTGCCCGACGGTGTACTGTTTGGCAACAGCAAGGCGCACAAGGCTTTGCGTAAAGAACTGATAGACAACCAGCGTCTGCAGGCCGTCATCTCCATGCCGAGCGGTGTGTTCCAGCCCTATTCGGGTGTCTCCACCGCCATCTTGATATTCACCAAGACCAACAGTGGCGGCACAGACCGTGTTTGGTTCTACGACATGCGCGCCGACGGTTACAGCCTGGACCAGAAACGTACCGAGGTGGCCGAAAATGATATTCCCGATGTGGCTTATCGCTTCCACCACCTGGAAGAAGAACAGACTCGTACCCGCAAGGAACAGAGCTTCTTAGTGCCGGTGGATGAGATTCGCGAGAAGGATTATGACCTTTCTATGAACAAGTATAAGGAGGTGGAGCGCGAGGTAGTCATATACGACAAGCCCGCGGTAATTTTCAGCCGGATAGAGTCCTTGGAGCAGGAGATAGGAGCCGCCCTGAAAGAGTTTAAGGAGAAGTTCTTGGAGGACGAAGTATGAAAAGAGATGGTTGGAGTGTGAAGAGGTTGGGGGAGGTGTGCGAGATTTTTAATGGTCGAAACCAGAAGAAAGTTGAGGATATAAATGGTAAATATCCTATTTATGGTAGTGGTGGTATCATGGGATATGCCAATGATTATATTTGTAGAGCTGGTACTACTATTATAGGTAGGAAAGGCTCTATAAATAAACCGCTTTATGTAGATAAGGACTTTTGGAATGTAGATACAGCTTTTGGATTGCAACCCAAAGATTGTTGCCATAGTCGTTTCTTGTATTATCTCTGTAGAAGTATTGATTTTACAAGATATGACAAAGGAGTTACTATTCCAAGTTTGGTAAAATCAGATTTATTACAAATACCGGTAAGTCTTCCACCCCTCCCCGAGCAATCCCTTATCGTTGAAGAACTTGACCGGCTGAGTAGCATCCTTGAAAAGAAACGTCAGCAACTGAGTGACCTGGATAATCTTGCCCAATCCATCTTTTATGAGATGTTTGGGGACCCGGTGAGGAATGAGAAGGGGTGGGAGGTGAAACCTCTAAAAGAAAATGTGTATGAAATGTTTCTAGGGCCTTTTGGAAGTGCACTTAAAGTGGATTCATATGTGGATAGGGTAGATGCGTATTGCATGGTTTATGAGCAAAAGCACGCCATACAAGGGTCTTTGGATGTCACGACTCATTACATTAGTAAAGAGAAATATGAATCGTTGAAACGATTTGAAGTGAGAGCTGGGGATTTTATAATGAGTTGTAGAGGAACTATTGGCAAATTGTATCAGTTGCCTTTAAATGCCCCCATGGGTATTATTCATCCTTCACTAATGAAAATTCGGGTAAAGGAAGATGCTTATCATTCTATGTATTTTAAATTTATGCTTGTAAAAGTTGTTGCAAATGAAAGTACAAATGGAAATTGTGTGCAAATGGCTATTACTGCAAAAGAATTGGGAAATAGAGAATTGTCTCTTCCTCCTCTCCCCCTTCAGCACCTCTTTGCCCAAAAGGTGGAGGCGATAGAGCAGGAGAAAGCACTTATCAAGCAATCCATCAAGGAGGTGCAGGAGCTGCTGGATAGTAGGATGGAGGAGTATTTTGGGGGAGTTGAGGAGAAAACAAGCTTCATTCGGTGAATAAATCTGCTATTCGCCGAATATTTTCGGCGAATAGGGTGGGTAATCCCCGAATAATTACTACTTTTGTGCAAACCATAGTAGTTTATTCATTTTATTAAAGAGATTAGAAACATGTATTTGCATGAAAGAGAAAACTGGTGGAAGTTCACCTTCGATAGCAATAGGGTGATGACAGAACTGGGCAAAGTGCGTGCCAAGCAAGGACTGATGCTGGGGCGAATGTCTTCTTTGGGATTCGACTTTCAGGAAGACGCCTTGCTTAGTACCCTTTCGCAGGAACTGGTCAGCTCGTCAGAGATAGAAGGAGAGACCCTTGACCGACAACAGGTACGCTCGTCCATTGCCCGCAGGTTGGGTATCGAAACGGCTGGTATGGTGGGGACTTCTCGCTATGTGGAAGGAGTGGTGGAGATGCTACTCGATGCTACTCAGCGGTATGCGGCTCCTTTGACGGACGAACGCTTGTACGGTTGGCACAACGTACTTTTCCCTTCGGGTATGAGCGGGCTTTACCGGATAGAGGTAGCCCGTTACCGCAGTGGAGAAATGCAAGTGGTGTCGGGAGCAATGGGAAAGGAAAAAGTACACTACGAAGCCCCGAAACCCGAGCGTGTTCCCCAAGAGATGCAGCGGTTCATCGATTGGGTAAATGCAGAAGTGGAGATGGACGAAGTGGTGAAAGCGGCTATAGCCCACCTCTGGTTTGTTACCATCCATCCGTTTGATGACGGTAACGGACGTATTGCCCGTGCCCTGACTGATATGATACTGGCCAGAAGTGAGCAGACATCAAAACGCTTTTACAGCATGTCTGCTGAAATCAAACTGATGCGGGCAGAGTATTACGAAGTGCTGGAGCGTACGCAACGCGGGAAGGGAGACATTACAGAATGGTTGCTTTGGTTCTTCCGGTGCTTTGATGCGGCTCTGGATTCTACGGAAGAGAGCCTTTCGGCTGTGCTTGCCAAAGCCCGCTATTGGGAACACTTCTCCAAGGAGGAGGTGAATGAGCGCCAGCGTAAACTCATCAACTTGCAGTTTGACGGCTTCTTTGGCAAGCTGACTTCCGGCAAGTGGGCAAAGATAGGGAAATGTTCGTCGGACACAGCATTGAACGACATCAAGAACCTTTTAAATAAAGGTATGCTGGTGAAGAATGGTGAGGGAGGACGAAGCACCAACTATTCGCTGCCCGATATATAATAAAGAATGGAATGAATAAACAACTATGGTATGAAGAACTTCGATTACTTGAAAAACTATGAACACCTGTCCGACCTGTATGCTTACTGCCATATGGCGGAGCTGAAGCAGGCAAGTGATCCGGAGAAGTCGGCACTGAATGCACGTAAGGCACTGGAGTGGCTGGTGAGGAACATCTACCGGATGAAGAACATAGAGGTGAGTGACCGGACATCGCTCTACACGCTGGTAGACGGAGAGCCGTTCAGGAGGTTTGTGGGGGATGACAGGCTGATGATGGCGGTGCACTACATTCGCAAAGTGGGAAACAAGGCGGCACACGCGGCTGTACCCACCAAGAGTGAGACCTACTTTGCAGTGTTCAACCTATACAATCTTACGGGAGCAGTACTGAAGAAGTTGCTGGTGGTGGATGACTTCCCGCCTTTTGACCCTGAGCTGCTGAAGCGCAAGCGGATAATGGTGGTGGAACCCAAGCAAGAACCGGCAGCAGACGAGCGCTTTGTGGCCAGCATTGATACTGCGAAAATTGTAGACAAGCCCATAGAGGTTCGGCCTACCTCTTTCAGTGAGGCAGAGACGCGTCGGTACTTCATAGACCAACTGCTGCAGGAGGCCGGCTGGGAGGTGCTGACAGAGCGGGGTGCCATTGTTCCCCTGAAGGCTTGCATAGAGATAAAGATAGAGGGCATGCCCACCCATAGTGAGGGTGGTTTTGCCGACTATGTACTCTTTGGAGCATCGGGTAAGCCCCTGGCTGTGGTAGAGGCAAAGAGGACAAGTGTTGACCTGGAGGCCGGAAAGGTGCAGGCTCAGCTCTATGCCGACTGCCTGGAGCGACAGTATGGTGTGCGTCCTGTTATCTACATCACCAATGGCTATGAGACAGCAGTCAATGACGGGCTGGGCTATCCCTGGCGACCTTTACTAGGCTATCACACGGCTGAAGAGCTGGAACTGCTGATTCAGCGTCGGGGCAGGAGTAACATTACCAATCTGCAGATAAGTGACGCCATCACCAACCGTGAGTATCAGAAGCGTGCCATCCGCACCGTGTGTGAGCGCTTCAACAAGAGACACCGGCGCACGCTGCTAGTGATGGCTACCGGTACGGGCAAGACCCGTGTGGCCATCTCGCTGACAGAGGTGCTGAAGCGTAATAACTGGGTGAAGAATGTACTCTTTCTGGCAGACCGCACCTCGCTGGTGAAGCAGGCAGCCAAGAACTTTGCCAAGTTGCTACCGGCAGAGACACTCTGCATACTGTCAGAGGAGAGCAAACCGGACATGAAGGCACGCATCATGTTTAGCACCTATCAGACTATGATAAACTACATAGACTGTGACAGCAAGGAGTTCAGCGTGGGGCGTTTTGACCTTATCATTGTGGATGAGGCACATCGCTCAGTGTTTGGCAAGTACACAGCCATCTTTGACTACTTCGACAGTCTGCTTGTGGGACTGACAGCCACTCCGCGGGATGAGGTGGATCGTAACACCTATGACCTGTTCCAGATGGATGAGGCAGACACCTTCTCTTACGAGTTGGATGAGGCGGTAGCTGACGGTTTTCTGGCTCCCTACAACGCCTTGAAGCGCGGTACGCAGTTGCTGAAAGAGGGCATCTGCTATGACAAACTGAACAGGGAGGAGAAGCTGCAGCTGGAAACCGTGTGGCAGTATGAGCAGGCACGCCGGGCTACAGACATCGACGGTGACTATCATCGGGACATAGAGAGCAATGAACTGTTCAGGTACATCTTTAATGAAGACACCATAGACAAGGTACTGCAAGACCTGATGGAGCATGGCCTGCGGGTGCAGAGTGGGGAGCGCATCGGGAAGAGCATCATCTTCGGTTACAATCACAGGCATGCCGAGCTGATAGTAGAACGGTTTGGCAGGCTCTATCCGGAATACGGTGCAGAGTTTTGTGTCTTGATAGATAACTACGTGAACTATGCACAGAGCCTGATTGACAGTTTTGAGGTGAGAGACAAACTGCCGCAGATAGCTGTGTCGGTGGATATGCTGGACACCGGCATCGACGTGCCTGATGTGCTGAATCTGGTATTCTTTAAGCCGGTACATTCTAAGATAAAATTCTTACAGATGATAGGACGCGGCACCCGTTTGTCGGCAGACATCTTTGGGGTAGGGCAGCATAAGGAGTGCTTCCAGATATTCGACTGGTGTAATAATTTTGAGTTCTTCAGTCTGCACCCTAACGGGCAGGAGGCACAGCAGAACCTTTCTCTGACAGAGCGTTTATTCTGTTTGCGCACAGACATTGCTTTTGAACTGCAACACGCTTCTTATCAAGAAGATGCATTTGCCAAGAATCTGCATAACGAGCTGAAAAGAGCACTTTGCGAGCAGGTTCAGGCGTTGCAGGAGACCCATGTGTCCGTGCGTCAGCATTTGGCTGTTGTCAATAAATATCGCAAGGCAGAAAGCTGGCAATATCTCTCTCCGGTGGATAGGGAAGAGGTGAAGAAAGAGATTCCCGCTCTGCTTGTCAGGAACACGACAGATGAGAGTGCCAAGAAGTTTGACGTGCTGATGCTGAACATTGAACTGTCTAAGCTGGCTACAGAGATAAATGCGGTGAGAAGTCAGAATAAAGTGGTGCAGATAGCCGGCCTGTTGCAAGAGCGAGCCAGCATTCCGCAGGTGGCAGATAAGATAAAGACAATTAACGAGTTGACATTACCCTCATTCTGGAAAGCTCCCACCTTGCAACGCCTGGAGCAGGTGAGAATTGAACTGCGCGACCTGATAAAGTTTCTGACAAGTGGCGGAAACAAGACCTTCACGCTGAACATTGCTGACGAGGTGACGGAGACGGGAGAGGCAGAATCCTTCATGCCTACCAGTTACAAGCAGCGGGTGATAGATTACCTGGCCGAGAATCGAGACCTGCCGGTTATCCGGAAGATTGTGGGCGTGGAGCAGCTGGAGCATCGGGATATTGCAGAGCTGGAGCGCATCTTCTGGAAAGAGTTGGGCACCAAAGAGGAGTATCAGCGCTATGTGCAGAGCGGCAAGATGCTTTGTGGTGACCACGTAGCAGCCTTTATCCGGGCACAAGTGGGGGTGGACAGAGGCGTGGCACTGCAGAAGTTCTCAGATTACCTTTCTAACCATACGCTGAACAGTATGCAGGAGGAGTATCTGAAAACCATTGTCACTTATGTCTGTCAGAATGGGGACATCACGGCAGAGACCATTGTCAATGAGCCGCCCTTTGATGAGTTTGAGTGGATTGAAACCTTTGGGCAGCACTTTGTCAGCGTGCGCAAGTATGTGGAGGAATTGCACCGTGCCATCATAGCGTAAAAGAAATTTCCCTTAAGCACACCAAGATACACATAATTTCCCTTACCTTTGTGCTCATCCAAATTTGATACAGAGATAATGGAACAAGAAAACTTTGACATACGAAACCAGCAGCCGTTGTCGGGAAAGGAGCGGGACTTTGAGAACGCGCTCCGCCCGCTGGCGTTTGAGGACTTCAGCGGGCAGGACAAGGTAGTGGACAACCTGCGCATCTTCGTGAAGGCAGCCCGCCTGAGGGGAGAGGCACTGGATCACACGCTGCTGCACGGCCCTCCGGGACTGGGCAAGACTACCTTGTCGAACATCATTGCCAACGAGCTGGGCGTGGGGTTCAAGATTACCAGCGGACCCGTGCTGGACAAACCGGGCGACCTGGCAGGCATCCTGACCAGTCTGGAGCCGAACGATGTGCTGTTCATCGACGAGATTCACCGCCTCAGCCCCGTGGTGGAGGAGTATCTCTACTCGGCCATGGAGGACTACCGCATCGACATCATGATAGACAAGGGTCCCTCGGCACGAAGCATTCAGATAGACTTGAATCCCTTTACATTGGTGGGTGCTACCACCCGCAGCGGACTGCTGACGGCTCCTCTGCGTGCCCGCTTCGGCATCAATATGCACCTGGAGTACTACGACGCCGAGGTGCTGAGCGGCATCATCCGGCGCTCGGCCTCGATACTGGACGTGCCCTGCTCCTCGCGTGCAGCGATGGAGATTGCCAGCCGCAGCCGAGGCACTCCGCGTATCGCCAACGCCCTGTTGCGCCGTGTGCGCGACTTTGCCCAGGTGAAGGGTACCGGAAGCATCGACACCGAGATAGCCCAGTACGCACTGGAAGCGCTGAACATCGACAAGTACGGCCTGGACGAGATAGACAATAAGATACTTTGCACCATTATCGACAAGTTCAAGGGCGGGCCTGTAGGTATCAGTACCATCGCCACCGCTCTGGGCGAAGATGCCGGCACGGTGGAGGAGGTGTACGAACCCTTCCTCATCAAGGAGGGCTTCCTGAAGCGCACACCCCGAGGCCGCGAAGTGACGGAGCTGGCTTACAAGCATCTGGGACGAAGTATCTACACTGCACAACGCGGGCTTTTTGATGAATAATTTGAATAACGAACACAGAGACACGAAGACACAGAGGAAATAAATTGGAAAGGGTAGCAACCACTATTCGTAATTAAATCTCTGTGTCTCCGTGTCTCTGTGTTAGAAGAAACAGAAGAAAATGGCTAACCTGAAATCATTAGCAAAAGATACTGCCATCTACGGACTGAGCAGCATCATCGGCCGGTTCCTCAACTACCTATTGGTGCCGGTCTACACAATGGCCATGTCGGCCCAGTCGGGCGGGTATGGCGTGGTGACGAACGTTTATGCTTGGGTGGCGCTTCTGCTGGTACTGCTTACCTTCGGCATGGAGACCACCTTCTTCCGCTTTGCCAACAAGCAGGAGGAGAATCCTGACCGAGTCTACTCCACCGCCCTCATCAGCGTCAGCACCGTGGCGGGCGTGTTCCTGCTCTTGGGACTGCTCTTCCTGCAACCCGTGGCCGGCTGGATGGACTACGGCGAGCATCCCTGGTATCTCGGCATGATGATGATTGTCGTCGCTATGGACGCCATCCAGGCCATCCCCTTCGCCTACATCCGCTATCGCAAGAAAGCCCTCCGCTTTGCCGCGCTCAAGCTGCTGTTCATTGCACTGAACATTGCGCTGAACCTCATCTACTACGTCGGCCTGAAGGGGAGCGACGTGGGGTTCGCTTTCTTCTTCAACCTTGTTTGTACTGCCACCATCATGCTCTGCCTGTTGCCCGAGCTGAAGGGCATCGCCGCAGGGTGGGACGGGAGCCTTTTCCGTCGGATGCTGGCCTACTCCCTGCCGCTGCTGGTGCTGGGCATTGCCGGCATACTGAACCAGGTGGCGGACAAGATAATCTTCCCCTTCGTCTATCCCGATGCAGCTGAAGCAACCGTACAGTTAGGCATCTACGGAGCCGCCAGCAAGATTGCGATGGTGATGGCCATGTTCACCCAGGCCTTCCGCTATGCCTACGAGCCGTTTGTCTTCGGTAAGAGCAGGGAGAAAGACAGCCGCAAGATGTATGCTGATGCCATGAAGTTCTTCATCATCTTCACCCTGCTGGCTTTCCTGGCCGTCATCTTCTACCTCGACGTGCTGAAGTACATCATCGCCCCCGACTACTGGGACGGCTTGCGCGTGGTGCCCATCGTCATGGCGGCCGAAATCTTCATGGGCGTCTACTTCAACCTCTCCTTCTGGTACAAGCTCATCGACCAGACCCGCTGGGGCGCCTACTTCTCGCTGGCCGGATGCACGGTGCTGGTGTTGCTGAACGTGCTGTTCATTCCCCACTACGGATACATGGCCTGCGCCTGGGCGGGCTTTGCGGGCTACGGCGTGGCCATGCTGCTCTCCTACTTTGTCGGCCGGCGCAAGTACCCCATTGCCTACGACCTGCGCGGCATCTTCCTCTACCTCCTCCTCGCCCTCGTGCTTTGGGCCGCTGCCGAGTGGGTGGAGATTGACAGCCTGCCCCTCCGCCTCGCCTACCGCACCCTGTTGCTCCTCCTCTTCCTGCTCTACATCGTGAAGAAGGACCTGCCCCTGCACCACATTCCCTTGCTGAAGAGGCTGGTGAAGAGGTGAAGAGGTGAAAAGGATGTATTCGGCTCCCCTCCTTCATGTGTTCACCTACCACCCTCCCCTACGGGCACTCCTCCTTCCGGAAGGAGGAGAACTAAGTTACTTCTGTAACTCAAAACCATTTGAAGGAGTAGCTATCCACGGCTCCCCTCCTTCTGGAAGGAGGGGTGGCGCGCAGCGACGGGGTGGTAGGTAAACCATTCATAGTTAAAACAACAAGCAAATAAGAAATATGAAAGAAGACCTGATGAACAAACCTGAACAGCTATTCCAACGCCGGAAGCTCCGTAACCATTCCACCCCGGCTGAGGCTACCCTTTGGAAACTTCTGAAAGGCAGTCAGGTCTGTGGCTTGAAATTCAGGCGTCAGCATGGAGTCGGCCCCTACATCGTTGATTTCTATTGCCCGCAGATAAAACTTGCGATAGAATTGGACGGTGACCCGCACACTTTGCGCGAAGATTATGACGAACGCCGGACAGCATACCTGAACCGAGAAGCCGGTATCACTGTTCTTCGCTATGAGAACCGCACCGTGTTTGACGACTTTCAGCGCATAGCCGATGAGATAGAAATGCAGTACCAAATCTATATGAACCGTCATGAAACCTCTCTTCACTAAGAACGGGGTGGTAGGTTTCCCCTCTTCTATGTATTCACCTACCACCTCCCCCTGCGGGTACTCCTCCTCCCGGAAGGAGGAGAGCCGAGTTAGTCCTGCATTCCGGAAACGATTGAAAGGGAGAAAACAACTTCTTACTGCAACCCCCAACTATTTGCAAAAGAGTACATCCACGACTCCCCTCCTTCTGGAAGGGCAGCGCGGAGTGAGCGTTGCTTGCGACGACGGAAGCTTTAGTTTCCCAAAGGAGTGCAGAAGGCTTTTGGCACAACGTGACGGGGTGGTAGGTTTCCCCTCTTCTGTGTATTTACCTACCACCTCCCCCTGTGGGTACTCCTCCTTCCGGAAGGAGGAGAGCCGAGTTAGTCCTGCATCTCGGAAACGATTGAAAGGGAGAAAGCAAGTTTCCTCAACAATTCCATTCATTATGAAACTCCTCCTCCTCGCCCTGCTGTTGCTCCTCGCCCTGGCTGCCCGTGCCGACGAGGGGATGTGGATGCCGGGCAACCTGAACAGGCAGACGGGCAAGGTGATGAAAAGCATGGGGCTGAAGATGTCGCCCCGCGAGCTGTACAGCGAGAAGCGGCCGTCGCTGAAAGATGCCGTGGTCAGCTTCGGAGGATTCTGCTCGGGCGTGGTGGTCAGCGAGCAGGGACTGGTCTTCACCAACCACCACTGCGGATTCAGCGCCATTCAGCAGCACTCGGCTGTGGGGCACGACTACCTGCGTGACGGCTTCGTGGCCCGCTCCCGGGAAGAGGAGCTGCCCAACCCCGAGCTGTACGTCCGCTTCCTGCTGAGGCAGGAGGAGGTGACGGAGCGCGTGCTGTCCGCCGTCCGCCCCGAGATGGACGAGAGCGCCCGCACCTCGGCCATCGACTCCGTGCGCTACCTCATCGGCCAGGAGGTGATGGAGGCCGACAGCACCCTGGTGGGCGTGGTGGATGCCTACTACGGAGGCAGCGAGTTCTGGCTCTCCGTCTACCAAGACTTCAACGACGTGCGACTGGTCTTTGCGCCACCCTCCTCCATCGGAAAGTTCGGCTGGGACACGGACAACTGGGAGTGGCCCCGGCACACCGGTGACTTCTCCGTCTTCCGCATCTACGCCGACCGCGAGAACCGCCCCGCCGACTATTCGCCCGACAACGTCCCCTACCGCCCCCGCTACGTTGCCCCCATCTCCCTGGAAGGCTACTCCGAGGGCGACTTCTGCATGACCATGGGCTACCCCGGCAGCACCGAGCGATACCTCTCCTCCTACGGCATTCGGGAGATGGTCAGCAACCGGAACCAGGCCATGATAGACGTGCGCGGCGTGAAGCAAGCCATCTGGAAGCGCGCCATGGAGCAGAGCGACACCATCCGCATCAAGTACGCCTCGAAGTACGACGAAAGCTCCAACTACTGGAAGAACTCCATCGGCGTGAACCGCGCCGTGCAGAAGCTGAAGGTGCTGGAGAAGAAACGCCGCACCGAGCAGGAACTCCTCAGCTGGATGCGTCACAACCCCGGCGAAGAGCTGCAGCTGCTCACCGACCTGGAGCTGGCCTACCGCAACCGCAGCCGCGCCAACCACGCCTTCAGCTACTTCGTGGAGGCATTCCTCAACGGGCCGGAGCTGATTCAGCAGGCGTGGAGCATCCTGAACTTCGACTTCGAGGGCGACGAGCGCAGCGTGACGGCCGGACTGAAGGAGATTGTGGAGCGATACAAGAACCTCGACCCGGAGATTGACAAGGAGGTCTTCACCGCCCTGCTCGGCGAGTACCGCAACCGCGTGGACAGCCTCTACCTGCCGCCCCTCTACCACACCATCCGGACCGACTACAACGGCAACCTCCGCGCCTACGTCGACACCCTCTACGCCCACACCCGCCTGGCCACCGTGGACGGGCTGCGCCTCTTCCTGGAGCGCGACACCACCTACAGCCTGCTGGACGACCCCGCCATCAGCCTCTCCATCGACCTACTCACCCAAGCCTTCGAGATGAACCTGGAGATGCAGCAACCCAACGCCCTGGTGGAGCGCGGCGAACGCCTGCTCACCGCCACCCTCCGGCGGATGTATGCCGACCGACGCTTCTACCCCGACGCCAACGGCACCATGCGACTGAGCTTCGGCACCGTCTGCGGATACACCCCCTTCGACGGCGCCACCTACCACTTCCGCACCACCACCCAAGGCATCCTGGAGAAAGTCCGCACCCATGCCGGCGACCCCGACTTCGCCCTCCAGCCCGACATCCTCCGCCTGCTCCGCTCCGACGCCTTCGGCCGCTATGCCGACCGCGACGGCCTGATGCCCGTCTGCTTCATCTCCAACAACGACATCACCGGCGGCAACAGCGGCAGCGCCATGTTCGACGCCCGCGGCCGCCTCCTCGGCCTCGCCTTCGACGGCAACTGGGAAGCCATGAGCAGCGACCTCCTCTACGAGCCCCGCACCCAGCGCTGCATCGGTGTCGACGTCCGCTACATCCTCTTCATCATCGAGAAGTGGGGCGCGGCGACAAGATTGATGGAGGAACTCCTCCCCACCTCCCCGTCGCCCCATTCATAGCCCTTTCTTGGGGCAACTGCCCGGGTGGGGAAGCCCGGGAAGCGGGAGGACGAAAAGACGGAGGGGGTAGTTCTTTTCGCCCAAGGGGTTCGCCGAAAGGATGGAGGGGTATTTCTTTTCGTTCAAGGGGTTCGCCGAAAAGACTGAGGGGTAGGTCGTTTCGTCCAAGGGGTTCGGCGAATAGACTGACCGGTAGGTCTTTTCGTCGAAGTGGTTCGACGAAAAGCTCAGGGGGTCAGGCTTTTCGCCGAAGTGGTTTCTGCCCTTACTCGGCTATGAGTTTGTATCCGATGCCTCGCACGTTGACGATGCGGATGCGGGGGTCTCTGGCAAGCTTGCGGCGCAGCTTGGTGATGAAGACGTGGAGGCTGCGCTGGTTGAAGAAGGTGTCGTCGCCCCAGAGGCGGAGCAGTATCTCCTGCATCTGCACCACGCAGTTCAGGTGGGTGCAGAGCATCCGGAGCAGTTCGCTTTCGCGGTAGGAGAGGGGGGTGGTGCGGCCGTCGATGTAGGTGAGCTGCTGGTTGAGGCTGTTCAGCCGGTAGTCGCCCACGACGAACTCTTTCTGTTCCTCCTCCCCGCCCTGCGCAAAGAGGGAGGCCTTGCCCAGCAGTGCTTTGATGCGGATAATCAGCTCCTGCATGCCGAAGGGTTTCTTCAGGTAGTCGTTGGCTCCCAGCTCGAATCCCTGCACCACGTCGCCGATGGCCGAGCGGGCGGTGAGGAAGAGTACGGGCGTCTGCTTGTCGCGCCGGCGGATGTGGCTCACCATCTCGAAGCCGTCCATGCGGGGCATCATCACGTCGGCCACCAGCACGTCGGGCTTCTCGGCGAAGAACATCAGCAGTCCCTCTTCGCCGTTGTTGGCGGTGCGGATGCGGAAGCCTTCGCCCTCCAGCGTGTCTTTGATAATCATGGAGAGGGTCTCTTCGTCCTCTACCAGCAGGATGCTGATAGCTCCCTCAACTCCCCCCGAGGGGGCGCTTGCCGGATGTTTCATAGCGGTATTGTTCATTTAGTGATTAGCAACTCCTCCCCTCGGGGGAAGGATGGGTGGGACTGTTATGGTGAACGTGCTTCCCTTTCCGGCCTCGCTCTGCACCGCTATCTGCCAGCCGTGCTTCTCCACCATGGTCTTGACGTAGTAGAGGCCCAGCCCGTAGCCTTTCACGTCGTGGCGGTTGCCGTGGGGCACGCGGTAGAACTTGTCGAAGATGCGGCTCTGCTGCTCGGGGGTGATGCCTATGCCCCGGTCGCTGACGGTGAGGCGGATGCCTGCCTCGCTCTGCCGCGCCGTGACGGTGACGTGCGGCTCGCCGGCTGAGTACTTGACGGCATTGTCCAGCAGATTGCTCACGATGTTGGAGAAGTGGGTGCGGTCGGCCTCAATCTCCAGCTCCTCGGGGACGACGGTGAGGGTGATGTCGGCCCTCTTTCCCGCCTTCAGCCGGTGCAGTTCGGCCAGCGACATCAGCAGTTCCTTCAGCGCGATGCGCTCCTTGCTCAGGCGGAAGCTCTTGCGCCGCTCCATGCCGATGGAGAGAATCTGTTCCACCAGTCCGCCCAGCAGTCTCAGCTGCTCGCGGCAGATGCGCAGGTACTTGTCGCGCAGGTGCGGGTCGTCGGCCTTGTCGAAGTTCAGCAGAGCGTCGTTGGCGGCGTAGGCCACGGCGATGGGTGTCTTCAGTTCGTGCGTGATGTTGTTGGTGAAGTCGCTCTTCATCTCCTCCAGCGACTTCTGCCGGAGCATTGTGCGGATGAGGTACCAGAAGGCGAAGCCCAGGATGAGCAGGATGGTGAGCGACGTGGCCAGTATGCCTGCCATCTGCTTCAGGACGTGCCCCGACACCGGTTCCATCTGCAGCAGGTAGTGCCGGTGGTTGTTCAGGTCGATGTAGTGTTCGTATCCGCACGCCTTCCGTGTAGGCCGGTAGCCGGGGGTGGACGAGGCGTAAAGCGTGTCGCTATAGGCAGAAGTGCTGCCAGAGGTACGCCCCTGCTCGATGTACATCAGCCTGTGGGCAGAGGGGAGTCCCATCTCGGCAATGCGGAGTGTCAGCAGCGAGTCGAACACGGCCATGTCGGGACGGCTGATGTTGTCCAGCCCCGAGTGCAGCCCTTGCTGGAAGTAGACGGCCAACTGCTCGGTGCTGTGGTGCTGCTCCAGTATCAGCCCCATGCCTTTCTCCTTCATGTAGATGCCGGAGCGGGTGGTGTCCGTCGCCACGGCCACGGTGTCGCGCAGCACCTCGTCCTTTATGGCTTGCTTCAGCGAGTCATCGGTCACCACGGTTACGGTGGACCTGCTTTGGATGACGTTTTGGTTCTTCTTCTCGTTGTACGCAGCTGCCACCTCTATCGAGCCGTGTACGCTGTCGTCGCTCTTCAGCCCCTGCACCCGCAGCATCATCTCATTGTAGTCGCACGCACGCATTGCCTCCAGTATGCGCACCTCGGTCAGCCGCTTCTGCGTGCCGTAGAGGTTCAGCAGCCAGTAAGCCTGGTAGCCGAAGACCAGCGTCAGTGAGAGTATCACCAGGGCGGCTATGTGTCGGATGGGTAGTTTCATGCCTGCAAAGGTAACACCTTCTGCCATTCCCGCCACCATTCGGTAAGACTAAATAAGACTTCCGGTAAGACTCTGTAAGCCACAGCATCGCGAGCCTCTCCCCCAAGCACCTTACCTTTGCCCCGTGAGATACCGACGAGCTTCAGCACGGGTAGCCGGCATGCACAAGTTGGCATCTCATGCTGCACAAGATGGCATCTTATGCAACACAAGATGGCATCTTGTGTAGGGAAGGTTCCCAACCTTCGCATCTAAGGTAAGAAACGTAGAATGATAAACTATTTATGTAACGTATGAAACGAACTATTATGCTGGCTGCCCTGTGCCTGACCGCCCCGGTAGCCCTACAAGCCCAAACCGAGGAGAGAACCCTGAGTGCCGACAGCATCGTCAGCCTCGACGGCCGTCTGGACAGCCTCTACCGAACCCTGCCGGAAGTGATGATAACCGGCGAACGCCCTGTGGTGAAGGCCGAGGGAGGGAAGCTGGTCTACGACCTGCCCCGCATGCTTGCAGACCGTCCGGCAGACAACCTCTACGAAGCCCTGAAACATCTGCCCGGTGTGGTGGAACAGGAGGGTCGCCTCACTCTGAGCGGGCAATCGGTGCGCGTGGTGCTGGACGGAAAGGTCACCACGCTGAGTACCGAGCAGCTCTACGCGCTGCTGAAGTCCATGCCGGCCGACCGCATCGAGCAGGCCGAGGTGATGTACAACGCTCCCGCCCGCTACCAGGTGCGCGGTGCCCTTATCAACATCAGTCTGAAGCATTCCGACAAGGAGAAGCCCACCCTGCAGGGCGAAGCCTATGCCCACTACGAGCAGCAACACGAGGCCGCCTTTGTGCAGCGTGCCGCCTTGCTCTACAGCCACCGACGCTTCAGTGCCGATTTGCTCTATCGACACGGTCACGGCCGCTCTTACAGCACCACCGGCAAGGAGGCTCGCCACACGCTTTCCGACGGAACCCTCCACACCCTCTGTACCGACGAGCAGGGGCGTGGCTCCTACTACTCGCACAACTTCCGCCTGGGCATGGATTACGCCTTTGCCAAGAACCACACCCTCAGCATGGCCTACAACGGCATCCATGAAGCGTCCGACTCCGACATTCGCACTCAGGGCTTCCTCCACTCTGACGTGACGCGCACGGCCGACAAGTGGCTGCACAACCTCCGCCTGGACTATGTCACTCCCATCGGTCTGACTGCCGGAGCCGAGATGACCTACTACCGCACCCCCTCCACCCAGTGGCTGGAGAGCGAGATGCAGGGCAGCGCCACCCGTTTCCGCTCCGACGAGCTGCAACGCATCAATCGCTGGAAGTATTTCCTTGCCGGCGAGCACACGTTGGCAGGGGGCTGGGGCGTGAACTACGGTGCGCTGCTGCAGACGGGCATCGACCACAGCAGTCAGCACTACTCTCAGGGCACCGACCTGCCTGCCTCCATGAGCTCGCGCCGACGGGAAGAGACGCTCAACCTCTACGCCGGCTTCAGCAAGTCGGTCGGCAAGAGGCTCTCCCTCGACTTCTCACTGGCAGCCGAGCGCTACCACTCTCCGGCCTGGAACGAGTGGGACTTTTACCCCACCTTCAACCTCTCTTTCCGCCCCGCCGACGCTCACATCCTCCAGCTGGCCTTCGGCGGGAGCAAAGAGTACCCCGACTACTGGGCTGTGCAGGACGCCGTCTCCTACATCAGCAGCTACAGTGAGGTGCAGGGCAATCCGCTGCTGAAACCCTACACCCTCTACAATGCCTCCCTCACCTACACCCTGCAGGGACGCTACGTCTTCCGCCTCTGGATGGATCACATGGATGACTTCGCCGTGCAGACCCTCTACCAGAGTCCCGACCGCCTGGCGGAAATCTACCGCTACGTCAACTTCGACTACTGGCAGCAGTCGGGCATCATGGCTTCCCTCCCGCTGAAGATAAAGAAGGTGATGAGCGGTCGCCTCAACGCCATGGCCATCTTCATCCGGCAGAAGGACAGCGACTTCTACGACCTGCCCTTCAGCCGCCATCGCCTGCTGCCCATGCTGACGCTGAACACCACCTGGACCCTCGCCTCCCGCCCCGACCTGAAGCTGCAAGTGGATGGCCGTCTGCAAGGTCGCGCCATCCAGGGCATCTACGACCTGCCCGCTTCCGGTACCCTCAACCTAGCCCTCCGCCTCGGTCTGCTGCATGGACAAGCCTCCCTCAAACTCTACGCCAACGACCTCTTCCGTACCGCTGGCATCAGTCCCTACATCCGCTACGCCACGCAATGGGTCACCAACAACTACAGCTGCTACCGCACCCTCGGCCTCTCCCTCACCTACAAACTGGGCGGCTACAAAGAGAAACAGCGGGAGGCAGTGGATGCAAGTAGGTTTAAGTAGAGGATTGCTCTCATAGCTTCCCTCTATCCCCCGATAGAAACAATCTGTTGGAGTGCATGTTTTCCCGCCTTATCTTTGCAACAAAATCAAGAGGATAGGTGTTCTATCCGAAAGAGTGAATCAATAAACAAAACATTAACCATTAACAAATAGAAGCGTATGAAGACTTTAGATTTTTTGCACGTGAACGAGAGTAAGGCAGCTGCCGTAGTAGCAGGTTTGAACCAACTACTGGCCGACTTCCAAGTATATTACACCAATCTCCGTGGATTCCACTGGGAGATTAAGGGACATGGTTTCTTTGTACTGCACAGCAAGTTTGAAGAACTGTATGACGATGCTGCCGCCAAGGTGGACGAACTGGCCGAACGCATCCTGATGCTGGGCGGCACACCCGAGAACCGCTTCTCCGAGTATCTGAAGAAGGCACACATTCAGGAAATCTCCGGCGTGGCCTGCGGAAGCGATGCTGTGGACAACATCCTGGAAACCTACCGCCACCTCATCCGCGAGGAGCGTAAGCTTATCGATGTGGCCAACGAGGCCAACGACGTAGTGACCGCCGACCTGCTGACCGGCTACCTGAAGGAGCAAGAAAAGCTTGTCTGGATGCTCGTCGCCTGGAACAGCAAGTGTTGCGAGAAGTAAATTAGTAGTGTAATTGTGATAGAACGAGGGCACCCGACCGAGATGGTGGTGCCCTTTTTCTGTGTAGATTTGTATGATGTCCTCCTTATATTATGATGGCTATTGCTCTTTCAGTTCGTTTATCTTGCGGCAGGTGGTCAGCACATGGCTTGTATTCCACAAACTTCTTCTCTCTATCGTTTGTTATTTCGACGGAAAGCGTTACATTTGCAGCGTTGAATCCCGGTAGCCCCTGACGCAAGTCAAGCTATCGGGTTTAGTTTTTTTCTGCTCCCTGCACTTGTTTGCGCTTTCCTTTTGCAAATGTAATCAATTAAATAATAAAAACAGATCAATTTGGTGTAGCTAAGACCAAACTTGCCGATATCGGCAAGAAACACTATATTTGCGGCAAGAATAAGTAGTAAATTTGCCGATAGGAAGAATATGGAGTATGTATCAGTTGCAGAGTTTGCTAAGAAACAAGGTGTTTCAGAACGAACGGTCAGGAACTATTGTGCTGTGGGAAAAATTGCCGGTGCGCTGCTGGTGGGGAAAACGTGGAGCATTCCGGCAGATACAGAACTGCCACAACGGGGAAAGCATACAAGCAGGGTTATGCCGCTGCTTGCCGCATTGCGCGAGCAGAAAAAGATGCAGCTGAAGGGCGGTATCTACCATCGCACGCAGATAGACCTGACTTACAACTCGAATCACATCGAGGGTAGTCGCCTGACGCATGACCAGACGCGCTACATCTTCGAAACCAACACTGTGGGTGTAGAGGGTGAAACTCTGCGGGTGGACGACATCATCGAGACGGCCAACCACTTCCGCTGCATAGACCTCATTATCGACAAGGCTGAAGAACGGCTCACTGAGCAGCTCATCAAGGAGTTGCATCGATTGCTCAAGTCGGGAACCTCGGATAGCCGCAAAGAATGGTTTGTCGTGGGCGACTACAAACGCCTTCCGAACGAGGTGGGCGGTCTCGAAACCACGCCTCCCGAAGCCGTGGAGCAAGAAGTGCGGGAACTGCTTGCTACCTACAACGCCCTTCGCGAGAAGACACTCGACGACATCCTCTCCCTGCACCACCGCTTTGAAACCATCCATCCCTTTCAGGACGGTAACGGTCGCGTGGGGCGCCTCATCCTCTTCAAAGAGTGCCTGGCCACCGGCATCGTTCCCTTCATCATCACCGACGAGTTGAAACTCTTCTATTATCGGGGGCTGCAGCATTGGCCTCGCATCAAGGAGTACCTGCGCGACACCTGCCTTACAGCGCAAGACAACTACAAACGGCTGCTCGATTACTTCCGGATTCCCTATTGCTAAGAGACCTTCTCATCTCCCGCCACCTCCACTCAACGCCTGCAAAACAGTGTCCCAACCCTGGGAAAGTGCTTTGCAACTGTTGAGTAACGCTGTCCCGCCCTGGGAAAGGCTCTACAACCGTTGAGTAATACTGTCCCAACCCTGGGAAAGTACTTTGCAACCGTTGAGTAACACTGTCCCAACCTCGGGAAAGTGCTTTGCAACTGTTGAGTAACACTGTCACCACCCGCTGAAAGTGCTTTGCAACCGTTGAGTAATACTTTCAGCACCCGCTGACAGGCTTTACAACTGTTGAGTAATACTTTCACCGCCCGCTGACAGTGTTTTGCAGGTGTTGAGAACCATTTTCCCCATCTGCTGACAGCAAGAGGCTGTGCCGTAATGAGTTCTTCATAGAGAACGGAAACACGGAGGCACAGAGTTTTTTATTAAAAGCTAAGGACTTAAAATAAATCTCTGTGCCTCCGTGCCTCTGTGTTTAAATACAGTTTCCTCTCCTCCGGGGTTTTGGTGGAGGCGAAGGCTTGGCTGCCTTTTTATTGAAATTCTCTTTTCAGTTCATCCACCAAATAGAGGTCGCTGCGACAGTGCAGGTCGGCAATGCCTTCTTGCAGCAGTTGGAAGGTGATGGAGTGGTAGAACATATCCATCGCTTGGGAAAGAGGGATACCGGCTTGTTCTGCAAAGGCATTGATGATGCGGGCGTATTTCAGCTGCTTGATGATTCCTACTGCGTCCATGGTGTGTGCTGTGTTTATAATGTTATGGATTCTGTGAAGTGGAGGTACTTGTCTATCAGTGATTGATTCAGCAGACAGACTTGGTGGTTGGGATGTTCGAACTTCAGTTTCTCCAGTGCCATTTCTTTGCTCATGTATCCGGCAAAGTAGGCGTCAAGGGTAGCAAAGATGCGGTCGTTGGCCACTCCACCGGTGACGATGTCGTACTGCTTGTAAGCGTCGGAACCTTTTCGGCAGTTGAAGATGTAGTCCAGCCATTCTTCGTTGTATGCGGTGAAGTGCTTGATTCGCCACATTGGGCTGTCCGGTAGCTCATCGGGTAGTTCATAGACATTGATGACTGCACTTTTCCCCACCTTGGAGTAGCGGGCGCACCATCTTTCGGCTTGCTCTTTGATGGGGGTGAGGTAGAAGCCCTTTCCGAAGTCCAACTTGTCGCGTGAGAAAGACAAGTCGGGCTTTTCTATCCGGCAATATGAACCGTGGTATAGTATCATATCAATCCTTTCTCTTTCATTACGTTGATAATATCCGTCACGATATATTCACGACTTTGTGTGTGCAGCACGTCATAGAAATCTATGATGTAGTCTTGCAGAAGATGGCTTTCGTTCAGCAGGTCGTAGACTTCCGTTGCCGAAAGTTTCAGCTCGTCGGCCACACAGCCGATGCAGAAGACGGCAAATTCCATCTGTTCGGCTGTTATTTCTTTGTATGACTTGTTGTTGCTCATAATATATGTGTGCTACAAAAATAGAGAGTTTTGCAGAGAGTAACAAATTTCGTTTCTCTTCTTCTTACCGCTTCTTCCCTTTCTTCATCGGCTTGGCCCAGCCTTCTTCGCTGAAGTCGGGTTCGGGGCCGCGGAAGTCGGGGTTGTTGTGCTGGAAGAATTGTTTCCAGTCGTCTTTCTTGCCTCGGGGCTTGGTGTAGCCGCGTTCTTCGCGACTGGGTTTCTGTTTCTTCTCCTTCTTGGCGGGTTTCTCTTCCTTGCGGGGCTTGTCGAAGGCTTTCTTGCCGCTCTCTTTGTGGAACTCCTTGCGGCTGTTTTTCTTACCCTTCTCGTTGGAGGCTTCTTCGCCGGTCACTTCCACTACCACTTTGCGGCCGTTCCACTTGGTGCGCGAGAGGGCTTTGACCACTTGGCGGGCGTCTTCTTCGGCCACTTCGAAGAAGGAGAACTTCTGCATCAAGTCGATGCGACCCACTTCGACGCGGCTCTTCATGTGCTTGTTCAGCAGGCCGATGACGTCGGCGGGGAAGAAGCCGTCCATCTTGCCCAGGTTGATGAAGAGGCGGGTGTAGCCCTCTTCGGCCTGGTGGTCGTTGTTACCCTTCTTCTTGCCTTTCTTGCCGCTTTCGTCTTTCATCTTTCCGCTTTCCACATGAATCTCTTCGCGGTCGCGGTAGTAGTCCAGGAAGCGGTTGAACTCGCGCGACACCATGCGCTTGATGAGGTCTTCCTTGGAGAGCCAGTCCAGCTTGCGGTAGACGGCGGGCATGAAGTCGGCAATCTCTTCTTCGTTCACCTTCACCTTCTCCAGTTCGTCGATTCCCTTGTAGAGTTGCTTCTCGCAGATTTGCTTGCCGGTGGGCATGGTGCCCGGCTGGAACTTCTTGCCGATGATGTGTTCTATCTGGCGCATCTTGCCTTTCTCGCGCAGGTTGATGATGGCGATGGAGGTACCGGTCTTTCCGGCACGTCCGGTTCGGCCGCTGCGGTGGGTGTAGCTCTCGGTATCGTCGGGCAGTCCGTAGTTGATGACGTGTGTCAGGTCGTCCACGTCCAGTCCTCGGGCTGCCACGTCGGTAGCTACCAACAGCTGCAGGTTGCGGATGCGGAACTTCTGCATCACCTGGTCGCGCTGTGCTTGGGAGAGTTCGCCGTGCAGCGAGTCGGCGTTGTAGCCCTCCTGCATCAGCTTGTCGGCAATCTCCTGCGTCTCTTTGCGGGTGCGGCAGAAGATGATGGCGTAGATGTCGGGGTAGTAGTCGACGATGCGTTTCAGTGCGGCATACTTATCTTTGGCGTGTACGCAGAAGACGATGTGCTTCACGTTGGCCGTGCCTTCGTTCTTGCGGCCGATGGTTATCTCTTTGGCATCGTGCAGATAGTTCTTGGAGATGCGGCTGATTTCGGGACTCATCGTGGCGGAGAACATCAGCGTGTTGCGCTCTTCGGGCACCTGCTCCAGGATGGCGTTGATGCTGTCGGTGAATCCCATGTTCAGCATCTCGTCGGCTTCGTCCATCACCACGTTTTCGATGGTAGCCAGAGAGACGGTCTTGCGTTCCATCAGGTCGATGAGTCGTCCGGGTGTGGCCACGATGATGTGTACGCCTCGCTTCAGTGCGCGAATCTGGCTCTCGATGCTGCTACCGCCATAGACGGGCAGTACGCGCAGTCCGTCGATGTACTTGGAGTAGTCGTTCAGGTCGCCGGCAATCTGTAGACACAGTTCGCGGGTGGGGCAGAGGACGAGCGACTGCGGTTCCTTTCGCTTCACATCAATCTTCTGGATGAGTGGCAGGCCGAAAGCGGCTGTCTTTCCTGTGCCTGTCTGTGCCAGGGCCACTACGTCGTTGTTCTCTCCCAGCAAGTAGGGAATAACCTCTTCCTGCACGGGCATGGGCTGCTCGTATCCCATCTCTTCGATGGCGCGGAGTATCTCGGCAGAGAGGCCGAGGTCTTGGAATGTCTTCATGAAATGCTTCTGTAGCTTAATGGTTTATGGCGGCAAAGATAGTAAAAATGGGAGTGTGCATAAATTAAATTATTTACATTTTAGGCACGGATGACACAGAAATCACAGTTCTTCTTAAACCATTTGGATGTAAATAGTGATTTCCCGTATCATCCGTGCCTAAACTAAGCCTTATCTGCTAACGTCTTGCAGCTAGTTGCTGGTAGCTTATAGTCACCCTATTCCAGCGTAAAGGGAACCACTCCCTTGATGTCTGTTGCAGAGGCGGCAATGATGGCTTCAAACTTGCCCGGCTCGGCTACCCAGTCGTGCTTGGCCTCGTCGAAGAAGCTCAGTGCCTGCTTGCAGATGGTGAAGCTGACCTCTTTTTCTTCGCCTGGGGCGAGAGTAATCTTTTGGAAGCCTTTCAGTTCCTTAACCGGACGTGCAACAGAAGCCTTCTTGTCGGCGATGTACAGCTGAACGATTTCCTTACCTGTACGGTTTCCGGTATTCTTCACTGTTACTTTCACAGTCAGTGTGCCGTCTGCATTCATCGTTTTGCTGTTGGCTGTCGGCTTGCCATACTCGAAAGTGGTATAGCTCAAACCGTGTCCGAAGGGGAAGGTCGGCTTCAACTTGTTCTTGTCAGTAAAGCGGTAGCCTACAAACACTCCCTCGTTGTAAGGCATGTCCCAAACCTCTTCACCCAGCGCACCTACACCTTTGGTACCGGGGTATGCACCTAACTTATGGGCACCACACTGTTCAAGGCTTGCGTAGTATGTATAGGGCAACTTGCCACTGGGGTTGGCATCACCCATCAGGATGGAAGCCAGTGTGTTGCCGGTTTCGTTACCCAAGTACCATGCTTGCAGAATGGAAGGAACTTTGTTGACCCACGGCATGGCTACGCCTGTACCACTGATGTTGATGACTACTAAGTTGGGGTTGGCTGCTGCCAGAGTCTCAATCAAAGCGTTCTGGTTGTAGGGCAGATCCATTGTCAGACGGTCGGTACCTTCACAATCCTGATGGTCACTCTTGTTCAGTCCGCCGAAGAAGAGTACGATGTCTGCATGTTTGGCAACTTCCACTGCCTCGGCAGTCAATTCTTCGGCAGAGCGGGGGTCATTCAAATCCTGACCGGTTTTCACACCGTTATATTCACCGGTGGGGTCGCCTACATAACCACGGGCATACACTATTTCTGCTTGGTTGCCGATGCGTGCCTTCAGTCCTTGCAGCGGAGTAACTTCATATTTCACTTTCAAAGAAGAAGAGCCACCACCTACAGTCATCATCTTGATGGCGTTTTCACCGATAACAGCAATCTTCTTTACCTTGTTCAAGTCGATGGGAAGCAGTGAACCTTCGTTGCGGAGCAGTACAACACCCTCTTCACCGATGGTTTTACAAGCCTGCTTGTGGGCATCTGATACCATGGCTCCCCACGGACGGTTACGATCCATGGCTGTGCGGAATGTCAGACGGAGTACGCGGCGTACCTTGTCGTTCAGTTCATCTTCGCTATACGTACCATCCTGAATGCCTTTCAGATAGGGAGTAGCCAGCCAGTAGTTGTCGTATGCATTGCTGGCACCTTCGGAAAGACCGTCTGTCCAGCTACCAAACTCCATATCCAAACCACCGCTTACAGCAGTTTTTGTATCGTGCACGGCACCCCAGTCGGAGATGACGGCACCGTCCCACTTCCATTCACCTTTCAGAATCTGATTCATCAAGATGGGATTGTAGCTGGCATGCTCGCCACGGAACAGGTTGTAACCACCCATAAAGCTCCATGCCTTGCCCTCTACGGCTGCAGCCTTGAAGGCGGGCAGATAGATTTCGTACAGTGTACGGTCATCTACAATGGGATTGGATGTGTGGCGGTTTATTTCATTGTTATTCAGTGCGAAGTGTTTCACACAAACAGACACACCGTTGCTCTGTACACCTTGTACGTAGGGTACCACCATGCGGCTGGCCAGGTACGGGTCTTCGCCCATGTACTCGAAGTTACGTCCGCAGAGGGGGGTACGGTAGATGTTTACACCAGGTCCTAACAGTACGCTCTTGTTACGGAAGCGAGCTTCTGCACCGATACTTTTGCCATAGAGTTGACCCATTTCGGGATTCCAGGTAGCTGCCAGACAGGTCAGTGAAGGGAAGGCGGTACAAGAGTCGTTGGTCCACTTGGCCTGTTCCCACTCGTCCCACATTACTTCCGGGCGTACACCCATCGGGCCGTCGGTACACCACAGTTCAGGAATACCCAGGCGAGGTACACCCGGTGCACTGAACTTGCTTTGTGCATGGATGATGTTAATCTTTTCTCTCAGAGTCATACGCTTCAGTGCGTCTTCCACTCTTTCTTCCAAAGGTTTCTGTTCATTCAGGTAAACCGGCAGCTCTTGTTGTGCCGTCAGAGGAAGGGCGACAGCCAAAGCTACGGCAAGTGCAAGTTTCTTCATTTTTCCTATTGTTTATGTAATTGTTGTTTCTTTTTAGTAGTCAAAGTGGTTAAATGATGAATTAAGAATGATGAATTAAGAATTAAGAATGATGAATTCAATCCCCAGTTGAGGGTGTGCCTAAAATATCAATAAGTTGATTTATGACATACTCTCCTAGGGAGAGGCTTTTCTACTTTTAATGATTACTTCATCTGCAACGACCCGATGTATCCCTCTTGAACTACACAGTTCTTCAGCTTGCAGGCTTCGATGAAGTCGGTAAGTGCTTTGCGAGCCATGGCCTGGTCGGGGCGTGCTTCACGTATCTCCTGATAAGTGGTGCGGGGTGCTTCCGAGAACTTCACCACCTCTTCCCAGTTTTCAGGTGCCTGAATGCCTACGAAGCAAGAGTTATCCATCTTCTTGTAAGGCCAGAAGGTGTAACCGATATTGTTCTCCTTCATCACACGGCAGAAATCGGCCTGCCACTCATCTGTGTTGTGTCCTATCTCACCCATGTACATTGGCAGGTTCACGCTGTCGCGGAAAGAGATGAAGTGATGGATGGCCTCCTTCGTGGCAGGACCTCCGTAACGGTGACAGGTGTACATGATTTTGTTGTCGAACGTGGCATCTTTAAACGGTCTGAAGTTGCCATTCCATTGTGCACCTCCCAGCAAGATGATGTGGTTCTTGTCCACTTCGCGAATGGCAGCTACACCTTTTTTATAGACCTCTTCCAGTTTGCTGTTCAGTTCATCCATGTTCTTAAAGTAAGGAGCAATCGGCTCGTTGAACAGTTCATAGCCCAGAATTACCGGTTCATTCTTATATCGGTCGGCTATTTGCTTCCAGATGTCGCAGTACAGTTGTTGACTTGCCTCGCTTTCAAACAGCCAGGGATAGCCGTAACTATCATCAATGTTGTCACCCGTTTGTCCGCCGGGAGCATCGTGCATGTCGAGAATCAGGTAAAGTCCCTCCTCACGACACCACTCCACCAGACTGTCTACACGGGCGAACCCGTCCTGCTTGGCAGTCAAACCCATGTAGTCCTCATCGGTAAACAGCTTGTAATGGAAAGGCAAGCGGATGGTGTTAGAGCCGGTGCTTTTGATGAAGCGGATGTCTTCGCGCGTTACATAATTCTCCTTAAAAGCTTTCCAGAAGTCGGCAACGAAATCCGGACCCACCATTTGGCAGAGCATCTCGTTGATGAAGCGTGCAGAATTTGTTTTCCTGAAGCGGAACATGTAACCCTCAGGGTTCAGCCAGTTGCCCAGGTTGGTTCCCATGATAAAGAGTTTCTCCCCATTGGGCTGAATCAGATTGGGACCTTGAATGGTGACAAACGATTCGGGAGTTACTTGTTTGGCCGCCGGTTTTTCACTACATCCTATCATGCCCGCAGCGCAGAGAGCTATAGAAAGGACTGTTGTCAATAAGTACTTCATGGTCAAAATAGAGTTTATTGTTATTTATTAAAGTATCACAAGCTCAATTCTATGGAGATAAAGGGCAATAGATAATTATGAATTATGAATTATGAATTAA
>JAGATY010000089.1 GCA_017621035.1 Bacteroides sp.
GACCTTTCAACTTTCAAGGGCTGATGTACTACCTTCGCAGACGAGCAAAGGAAAGGGGCGAATAACGGAATCGGGAAACTCCTAATATCGCAGATTGATGATAGACCAAATTCAAATATTACCCCGTAATAATGAAAATTGCAGTGTCCTTTTGCTCGTTCATAAAAAAGTTGTACCTTTGTTCCAAGATGAATTGTACATCAATGCAAATCACGCAAGTATGTAGAAATCAGAACAGTTGCCAACTCATTACCTCGTTCTTGAACTTTCCGCATAAACATTTTATTCTTAGCGGATTATAAGATTATTCCAAATATAAATACTATCTTTGTGCTCCCTCCTCCTGTGGATGTAACAAAGGCAATGATAAGTTGCGTGAGATGCGGATATTTCAGACGTATCATCGGAGTGAAAGATATAGACACACTATCTAAATGGTGCAATTGCTAATGAATTAGTTAAATATACGTATAATGATTCGTTTAATTATATTACTATCAGTTGGAATATTGCTATCTTCTTGCAATACGAGTTCTTCTACGCTTCAAGATGGTGATTTGTTGTTTTGCGTAGCTGATAATTCGGTTATGAGTAATGCAATAGTTGATGCAACGCAAATGGGAAAAGTAAACTATGACCATGTTGCAATATATGCCATTATCGATAATACGCCATCAGTCATTGAAGCTAATCCCAAAGACGGTGTTACCCGTCGTTCGTTAGATGATTTTATGGACGCAGCAACCGATATAAACGGAGGGAAAGGAATTACCGTAATGCGAGTAACTCAATCGATTGACCTTAAGGCGGTGGTTGAGCGTGCTCGTCAATTTATAGGACAACCATACGACTGGTCATATCTTCCTGACAATGGGAAATTATATTGCTCGGAGTTGGTGTATGAGTGCTATCAGAACAATGATGGTAAGCCGGTTTTTGAAGCTAACCCCATGACTTTTAAAGATTCCAAAGGAAATATACCTGATTTTTGGGTTGACCTGTTCAAGCGATTGGGAGAACCTATTCCGGAAGGAGTTACCGGAACCAATCCTAACGATTTGTCACAAAGTCCGGTACTTGAAGAGGTACATCGTTATTTTTAACGCAACAAGAAGAGGCTATAAATGTGACCTCTTCTTGTTATACTTAATGCTTTTCAAAAACGAAGTTCGCCTACGCGTTTAAATGCTGTGCTTACCATGAAACCGGCTCGTTCAGAATAACTCCGTCGGTTGCGTCCTCAGCAGAAAAAGACTCAGCCTTATATTGTACACAAACCATTACAAGAGGTTCATCGCCCGTATTTCTCACGCTGCGTTTTGCTGACGGAGCAACTCTTACCACGCTGCCTTCACCAATGGCAAAGATTTCGCCATCTACCTGAAATTTTCCACACCCTTTTACGAAGATGTAGAGCTCCTCATGCGTCTGGTGCGTGTGTAAAAAACCGGTTTCACCACCTACGGGGAAACTTTGGAGCGAAATTTCTGCTCCGGTAGCTTTCAACGCACTACCCATAAACACCTTGCCCGGAATTTGTACTTCGGGAGCCAATACCAATAAATGCTCGCTTAGCTCTGCAAACTTACCTGCAGATACTGCACTATACGCAGCACCCTCTGAAATTTTTTCAATCTGTTTCATATTAGAATTATTAAAAAGTTACTACTTTCGCAGGACAAAAGTACCCAAAAGAAAGTTACAGCACAATAAGGTACTAAAATGTTTTATAGTTACTTACAAGTAACAATTACTGTGTTATAGTGTTTTACAAAATGAAAATTGATAAAGAATTTTGTCCGGTACGCGATATTATCTCGCATTTGGGCGACAAATGGTCTATTTTGATTATAGTTATGTTAAGCCAATCGACATCAATGCGTTTTAGTGAACTACAACGCGAGATTCCCGACATATCGCAAAAGATGCTGACTCAGACATTGCGAAAATTGGAAGGAATGTCGTTAATCGAACGCGCTATTTATCCCGAAGTACCACCTCATGTTGAGTATAATCTTTCGCCATTAGGTCAGTCGTTTGTCCATACGTTGACTCCAATTATTGAATGGGCTAAAAGTAATAAGCAACAAATATTGAAAAGCAATTAATATGAGTTGTTTTACGTGTTATTAAACATCAATCCTTTATCCCTTGTGTCGGATGCAAAAGTGTCAAACCTTATTTGAATAAGAGTAGCAAAAACAGCATAAAATAGTCTTAACTTGATAACCTATCATTCAAACAGTTCTCAAATAATTCAGAGGCTTATTATTTTCGACAGAGAGAAATTTGGCAAGCGGCAGATTTCACACTCTCTCCAATAATAGATTGGTAAGAGTGTGTTTTTGCCGTTCTTGGAATTTGTTGTACCTCTGTGCCGTTTTATTATTATGCTGCAATGATATAAATGTCCCGTTTATTACGCAAAAAACGGGACAAAATCACAAAGAATAGTATGAATGCTTTATCTGAAATTGCGCCACTATGGTAAAACAAACCGGGCGGCAGAGGTTCCTGCGATTTGACCGAAGACTATAATGTCTGCTACGGCATTGCCTCCCAGACGGTTTCCACCATGTACCCCTCCCGTTACTTCACCGGCCGCGTACAGCCCAGGGACAGCTTCTCCTGCCTCATTCAAGACTTCGGCCTTCGAATTGATTTTAATGCCACCCATGGTGTGATGTATCACCGGCTCTACGTGAATGGCATAGTAAGGTGCCTGATTGAGCGGACGAGGCATCTCTTCTGCCTTACGGCCAAAATCTGAATCTTTTCCGGTAGACTGATACGTTTGATAGGCATTCATGGTTGCGACAAAGGCAGACACAGGTAGTTGCAGTGCTTGTGCCAGCTCGGAAACGGTATTGGCTGTGGTGAGCAAACCTTGCTGGGCATAGTTCTCGATGGCTCCCAGCGACTCACGTACGCTTTGGTCGAATACAACGAAAGCCGATTGGCCCGTTTGTGCCAGGATGGCATCCGAAAGCTTGTCGCGTGTCCACATCTCATTAGCGAAACGTACCCCTTCGCTGTTCACCAGAATAGCTCCATTGCCACGAACGGCTTCCGTTATCAACAGATGACTACCCGTTTCTCCCGTAGGATGCACTTGTATCTGTTCCATCTGCACCAATGGCACCTGCAAGGCTGTTACCCACTTGAAGGCATCGCCCGTAGCACCGTGATGATTGGAAGTATTGAAACCCTTCAGTTCCGGACGATACTGTTCAACCATGGACAGGTTGGCACCGAAGCCTCCGGTAGCAATAATGACCGCCTTTGCCTGAATGCTATAAGTACCCTTGGTGGTGTTCACCTTTACGCCGGTTACCTTTCCGTTCTTTTCAGTCAGTGCCGTTACAGTATTGCGGGTGCGGATGGAAATGTTTTCGGCTTGAACCGCCTTACTCAATACTGACATCAGGTGCGGACCGATGGCTGCACCACCCACCGGCCGGTGAGTGCGGTTTTGGCTTGAACCTGCCATTTTGCCTACGTCACTCATATCTGCTCCCAGGGAGATGAGCCAATCCACTGCCGCTGCAGCCTTATCTACCAAAGTAGCCACTAACGATGAGTCATTCAGGTAATGACCGCCCGACATGGTATCATCGAAATGACTCTGCTTGGAGTCTTCAATGCCCAGTTTTTGCTGAACGGAAGTTTCGGCTGCATTCAGTCCGCCTGTGGAGTAGTTGGTATTTCCGCCAATGATTCCTTGCTTCTCCAGGACGATGACGTCAGCTCCCATCGATGAGGCTTGCAGAGCGGCAGCCAGTCCGGCACCACCGGCTCCCACCACGACAATGTCGCAAGAAGTATCGGTATAGGCCACTTCTTCCTGTTCTACCCCTTTAGAGGCATCGATGGCCATACCGATGGCTGTCAGCATTCCATTGGAGGTAAGGGTGGCACCACTGACGGCATCTACTCCTTCGATTGTCTGCTTTCCCAATACGGCCTCTATAATCTGTTGCTCTGCCGGCTGTGCAAATTTCGATTCAGATTGACTGAGAATACGGATAGCTGTGATGACATGCTCCTTCACCTCAATGGCTACCTTAATCATTCCATTCCGGCCTTCGCCCAATCCTTCGAATACACCGTCTTGCATCACAGCTTCTTCCGGCTGTGGCTGGTCAGCCCCTTTCTCATCGCATCCTCTAAGGAGGATAATTCCCCCGACCAAAGCAAGGATATAAATCAGTCTTTTCATTATCTATCTTATTCCTTTTAAAAAGAAAATTAAAGCAGTTTCTAACTGCTCAAGGTTGAGTCTGCGAAGTTACAGATTTTTTTATAAATACCCCAAAGCTGGCGTGAACAAGCAACGTATATTGTATGCAATTCAGATTGACAATACACTAACCAAGTCGTTCTTCTTCCACACAAGTGTGGAGCGTGCTGGACACAAGTGTGGAGTAAATGCCGCACTTGTGTGGAAGAAACGCGGGACTTGTGTGGAGCAAACGCCCGTTTTTTACTTTTCTTTGCCAGCTTTTGAGGGACTGATTCTCGCTCCAAAGCTATGTGTCTTCAAGCCAAAAAACGGCACAAATAGTCAACTGGGAAATCTACTGAAAGTGCAATAATTGGTACAAAAAGTGCAATAAATGCGACTTTAAAGGCTTTAAAAGCAGGAAAAACGTACTTTGGTACACAAAGCAAAGCAAAGCAAAGCACAGCAAAGCAAAGAATACTCCCTCCTCTAAGGTTCCCCCTTGAGAGTTGAAAGTGGAAAGATGAAAGTGGAGAGTTGAGAGTTGACAATTGATAGTTGATAGTTGATAGTTGACTGCGGAACTGATGAGGCTAAGCGAGAAACTTTCATCTTTCATCTTTCAACTTTCAAAAGTTTTGTTTAACGCTTTTGCCAAAAACATTTTTCTGCCATTGGCTGGCACCCTATCTTTGCAGCGTGGAAAGTGGAAAGTTGAAAGTGGAAAGTTGAAAGATGAAAGATGACAGCAAGCTGATGAGCATAACCGAATAACTATCAACTATCAACTATCAACTCTCATCTTTCATCTTTCCACTTTCAACTTTCAAATCGTTCTTTGCTTATTGTGACAACCCTTAAGAGTGTATCTTCTCAGAACATCTTTTGGAACTCTTCCAGCATGAACCACATTTCGGTGTCGATGCTCTTCTCATAGCTGCGTGAGTTGCAGAGTATCACGCCGTTCACGCCATTCTCTCCGCGTGCCCAAATGGTACAGACTCCGGCCAAGGTTCCGCCGTGGTAAGCAGCCCAATCATCAAACGTGGCGTGATTGGTTCTCCATCCTAAGGCATAGCGGGCACCTTCGCTGATGGGTTTGTACATCGTGTCCAGCGTCTCTTTCTTGAGGATGTCGGGTACTTTGGTGCCATAATCGATGTGTGCCATCAGTTTCATCAGCTCTTCTGTATTGGCAATCATGCCGCCCGCTGCTTTAGAGAGCACCATGTCGTTTGCATATGGATCCTTTCCGCCCTGACCATAGTACCGACACTCCTGGGTGCGCCGTTCGCTAGGACTGTTTTTGCCCACGAAGATGTTGCTGACTCCGGCCTTGGCATGTACCTCCTCGTGAAGGAAAGTCTCGTAATCTTTTCCGGAGACGGCCTCTATCACCTTGCCCAGAATACAGAAGTTCAGGTTGTTATAGTCAAACGTTGTGCCGGGGGTGTAGTCGGGAACGTTGTTCTTTATCATATCTTCGATGCGCTCTTCAAGGCTTGTGGTGGCGCCGGTGTAGATGGGGTCCTTAGACCATCCGCTAGTGTGCTGGAGCAGATGTTTGACAGTAATCTGCTTCACGGTGGGGAGAACGTCGGTACCAAACTCCTCTTCCAGCAGGCCTCCTTCGCCAAACACGGTGTCGTCTATGGAGAGCAATCCCTGCTCATAAAGCGTCATGATGCCCAAAGCAGTCT
Source organism: Bacteroides sp. (assembly GCA_017621035.1). Lineage (GTDB taxonomy): Bacteria > Bacteroidota > Bacteroidia > Bacteroidales > Bacteroidaceae > Bacteroides. The sequence continues at coordinate 5,923 of JAGATY010000089.1, forward strand.
GTTGTTTAGACATGCTGGCCAAGCGGAAGAGGGTCTGAGGGGTAACCCGTTGCTTGGTATCTTTCACGGCAAAGCCATAACCGGCCTTATAAACCGTTTCTTCTCCCGCACTGATGGCCACCGAAACTCCCGGTAAACTGTGCTTTATCATGAAGTTATACACCTTGTTGTCGATAGTGGGATTGCCGTTTTTGGCAAGAACGGTGTAGCTTTGTGACTTTCCGCTCTCGGAGGTAACAACGAGGGTTGTGGTAGAAGAGAAGTCGCAAGGAGTGATATCACTCTCTGCAGGCTTTCCGTTGATGGTAACGGAGGCTCCGTCTCCTACCTTGAACGAGGGAACCAAAGCGGTCAGGTCGGCCTCTTCAGGAACAGTGATGTAGATTAACTCTCCCGAAGAGCGGCTGCTCATGTTGGAGGAGAGACCATCGTTATAGGACTTTTTGAAGGAGAAGCCGGTGAGGCTTGTGTCGTCGGACTTAGGTTCTTCCACGGCTTCTGAGTCACCGGAACAGCCTGCCAACAAGGCAGAACAAGCCACAAAGGCTAAGAGGTGCAGTTTCAAATAGTTTTTCATAGAATATCGATATTACAAAAGATTCTTTTGAATTGGCTGGCAAAAGTACGCTTTTCCTACAGTTTCGGCAACAGAGTTACTACGTTTTTTGCCGGCAGATGCTTTTCATTCCCCCTTTGGAGGCACAGAGAAAAGGAGAACCTCAGTGTGACGAGGAAGAAAGTTGGCGCGAAGGACGAAAGTTACACTTTGTCAGCCGCTGACATTTTGTATTTCAAACCGCCTGAGAATCGCTTATTTCGGGCCGAGGGAAGGGTGAGTGGAGAATTTTAAAGTGAAAAGTGGTTATCTTGCTGACTGCTAGAGGTATCGCGAAATGTTTACAGAAATTCTAGCGAAGAATAAGGGTAAAAAACGGGAGATTGAATCCTCTTTTTCGTCCCAATAAGAGTTCCGAGGCAGCAGAATAAGACTTCTGCACCGGAACTCTTAGACTTTTGAGGCAAAAGTCTTACTCTTTTCGGTCGAAACATTGGGACTTTTGAGCGAAATGTCGAGCATTTCCCGAGCTTTACTTACGAACCTACCCCCGTCAGACGGTGTCCTGGCGGGGGTGGGCGTAAATCTGCTTCGGGAAGAGTCTGCTTCTGCTCTCCTAGATTTGGCTTTTTGTAAAAAGGGTGAGTTAGTGAAACGGCTCTTTTCTCCTCTTTCTGTCGCTAAAAGGTTAAATCTGCTGTCATCTTGCATCTATTCATTTTCTCATTTCGACAGCCTATCTAAAGAAAAAGCACGCACTTACGAGGTAAGCACGTGCTATAATAAAGGAATGCAAAATAAAATCAGAACAAGACTAGGGAGCTACTTGTATGATGTCGTAATTCAAGTCGCTGACGCTTTCTTGCAGATTATCGTTCACCAAGCGGAGGGTGGTGTCGTTCACAATTACAAAGTAAATGGGGGCATCACCGTCATTCGGGGTGAGCTTGATAGCTTTCTTTGGCTTGTTGTTTACCTGCTTCTGGATGACCTCTTTCTTTCCTTTGGAGACGAAGCTTTGGTTTTTGCCCGGCCCGTTGGCATCCAGGTAGGTGGTTACCAGCGTATAGCCGCTCTCTCCGTTGGGACCGATGCTGTCTACACTCAGTACATATTCAATGCCGGGGCCGTCGGCTGCAGGCAAGATTCCTTCATAAACTATCACGGCTGAAGAGTCGTTCTCTGCAATGGCAAGCACACCGTCTTCCAACAACTCGGTGGCAGCCTGATTCCCTTTCGATTGGCAAGATACCAATGCAGCAACTAAGGCTGCAAACATCATTACTTTTTTCATTTTCTTTCTCTGTTTAAGTTAGTTATTTTCTTTAGCTTCGCAAGCATCAATCTTCTGCTTCCGGCATTCGGGTGACAAGCAGTTTGTCCACTCGTTCGCGATCCATGTCCATCACCTCAAACTGTAGGCTCTTGTAGCTGAAGCAGTCGCCTGTTCGAGGAACTCTTTCAACCAGGAACATGGCCAAGCCACTTAGCGTGGTGAAGCCTTCTTCTTTAAGGTCGTCGTAGTTCAAGATGTCCATCGCTTCCATAAAATCATTCAGGTTCATGGAGCCGTCTACCAGCATGGAACCATCTTGTCGGGTAACGATTTCACTCTCTGCCGTCTCGTTCTCCTCCAGGATGTCTCCGAAGATGCTCTCTGTGAGGTCGTGCAGCGTAATGATTCCCATTGTGCTTCCATACTCATCTACAACAACGCCGAAGTTGTTTTTGTTCTTCTTGAAAAGCTCCAAAACCTTCTTCGCATAAAGACTTTCCGGTATGAACAAAGGTTGGCGGGCAATGGTTCGCAGGTTGAAACTGTTTTCTTGATTGGGAAGCGTCACAATGTCCTTTACGGCAACCACGCCGAGAATGTTATCGATGCCATTCTCAACCAGCAGATATTTGCTGAAGTGCTCTTGTTGAATGATGCGGAATATCTCTTCCTTCGATTGGGTAGGAGTAAGTGTAACCAGGTCGCGTCTGTGAGTCATCAGGTTGTTGGCACGCTTATCGGAGAATCGGAAGACATCGCGCAACATCTCGGTCTCCTCTTTGTCGAGCACGCCTTGTTGCTGACTTTGATTCAGAATCAGTTTCAGTTCTTCCTGCGTCATGGGTCGGTCGCTTTGACTTTGTAACCCGAGGAGGCGGCAAACCAGTTTGGTGGAACCGCTCAGCAGTCGGACAAACGGGTAAGCCAACTTGGTGAGAAGCAGCATGGCCGGGCTTAAAAGCATGGCCCACCGTTCCGGATTGTTGAGCGCGATGGATTTGGGAACCAACTCTCCAACAACTAAAGAGAGATAGGTGATGAGGGCAACAACGGTTATCATTGCCAAGGTTTCGGCATAGACTCCTACAACAGGCAGTTGGGCAAATAGGGGAGCTACGTCGTCGGAAAGTGTCGCCCCACCGTAAGCACCGGAGATGATGCCAATCAGGGTGATACCTATTTGAATGGTAGAGAGAAACTCTTCGGGCTCTTCAAGCTGTTTGAGCACGTTTTTGGCTCTTTTGCTTCCTTTCCCGACCAGCGTTTCCAAGCGTGCTTTTCCGGAAGAAACCAGAGCCATTTCATACAGGGCAAACAGCCCGTTCAGTATCAAAAGAAGGAGAATAATCAGAAATTCCATGCATTATTTTAACTAGTTTGTGGCGCAAAGTTATGTTTTTTCGGATATAAATTGCTAATATTGCACGCCGTTAGACTATTTTAATTTAATAACGATATGAAACGTAAAAAAGTTCTCTCACTCTTACTTGTATGTTTGCTGGCTGTCGGCGTACAGGCCGCCCGCGTAGATACGGTAATGGTTAAAAGTCCTTCCATGAACAAAGATGTGAAGGTAGTGTTTGTTGTGTCTGACAAGGCATTGGCCAAGCAGAATTGTCCGGTACTCTTTCTGTTGCACGGCTACGGTGGCGATGCAACGAATTGGATTAAGAAGAAACCGGAGTTGAAACAGATTGTGGATGAGAAAGGATGGATTGTTGTTTGTCCCGACGGCAATGACAGTTGGTACTGGGACAGTCCGAAAGACCCTTCTTTCAAGTATGAAACCTTTGTGGCCAAGGAATTGGTCGCTTATACCGATAGCCACTATGCTACTATCGCCGACAAGAAAGCACGTGCCATTACCGGTTTGAGTATGGGCGGACACGGAGCTCTCTGGCTGGCTACTCGTCACAAAGATGTCTTTGGTGCGGTAGGTTGCATGAGCGGCGGTGTAGATATTCGTCCTTTCCCGCTCAACTGGAAGATGAAAGAGCGTTTGGGAGAGTATGTTGCCAACAAAGCTTCGTGGGATGCGCACACGGTAATGACTGCCGTGGAGGGTTTAGAGAATGGAGATTTGGCCATAACCATCGATTGCGGTTCGTCAGACTTCTTCTACGAAGTGAACAAGAGTCTGCATAACAAATTGCTGGCCCGTAAGATTGACCACGACTTTGTAGTGCGCCCGGGCGGTCATACTTGGAGTTATTGGGTATCTTCTTTAGACTTTCAAGTGGTTTTCTTTGACAGATTCTTCAAGAAATAAGCCCTCTTTCCGCTTTCAAGAGGAAGAGAAGTAGGAGATTTGTCTTCTACAGACAATAGGCAGACACATTTATCCTTGTTGGTAAGTGTGTCTGCCTATTTCTTTGGATGCACTCTTCCGGATGTTTACCGGATGACGTATCGAAGCTCTCTTTCAAACTTTTTTCCGTAGCTGTGGGTGAGAACGATGCAGTGCGTAACCAGGTTTTCGCTGTCGAAAGTGTAACTGTAGCTGACGGTTTCGTTGCCTTCGCTCTCGCCGTCCGGTTTCAGGTCGGTGACAAGCAACTTCAGCGGTTCGCCCAGCAGTTTGCCGTAGAGGGCACAGGTGTGCAGGCAGAGCGGATGCTGTTCGGAAAGAAAGAGAAACGGAAGCTCGGAAAGATTTATGTATCGGGCTTCGTCGGAAGTGGTTGCCGTGAAGCTTTGCTCGAATTCATCCACTCGGTGGGTGATGTGCAGGGTGGGATAATCCGCATAATCGAGACTGATTTCCGCGTATTTACTTCCATCGGCCAGCTCCTCTTCGATGTGAGAGAGGTGTCGGCTTCCATCTTGGGCTATATAATAAGAAAAGGTGTAGTTGCGCACATCGCCTCCTACCTCTTGGCGAATGCAACTCGTGGCGTAGCCGTAACTATCCAAGGTGTAGGTTGAAACGTTGCCGAAGTCGTCGCTGACCACAGCTTGTTGCGCTTCGTAGCTCACCTGCGTGGTGTGCTTGTACTCCAAAGGCTCCACCACGTACAGCGTTTGGGTCGTGATGCAGCCGGTAAGTCTTCCTTCTGTGTACTGATAGCTCTGCGTGTTGGTAACGCTTTGGGCATCGCTTTTTTGTTCCTCGGACACCTCGATGCAATTGAATGAAACGGTCGGGTAGGGAGGAAGCTCCGGTTCGTTGCCCTGGGGAGTCTCTTCGTCCTGACAGCCGGCCATGATGAGCAGCAGCAGCCCGATGCAGAGGGGGAACCGTTGGCTTCCGGAGGTTTGAAATCTGTTGCCGCTCATCATCGCTTGTCTATAATGACGGCCTGAGTGGCCAATTGGTCTAAAGAGTTATATACAGACGTAAAGTTGCTGGCAGCGCGAGTCTCGCCTTCGCTTTCAGGCTGTTCGCCGGTGGCAATCAGGCCCAAGGCAGTGGATAGCAAACATTCGTCGGTGTCGCCGAAGGGTAGGAAACGACTAAAGTCTTCTCGTTCGTTCACCCGATAGTCCGGCGTAAACCCGCTGCTGTAATCAGATTCCTCATTCTTATTAAAAATCTTGCAAATAATGGGACTCATGGTTATCAGACGCTCCTGATTGGTAAACACAGTGGAGCCAACGTTTTTTCCGACCGTGGTTTCCCCTATCAGAATCACTTCCATGAAGGGCTTGAGGCAGTTGATGACCATCTCCGAGGCCGAGGCCGTATATTGACCCGTCAGAACGTAAACTCGACTCAGGTTAAGGTTTGCGCTTGGGTCGCTAAGATATCGGCCCAGTGTGAAGGGGTAGCTTTGCGGGCTGAAGTTACTGTTGTACTCCAGATATCCCAGATTTTGTCCCAGCGCGTCGGCCGGAGCCAGCAAAGAGCATAGCAGTTCGGCGCAACTCACCAGGCCGCCGTTGTTATAGCGCAAATCCAGCACAAATTCGTTTACACCGGCGGCGGCAAAGCTTCGGCAGGTCTCGACGAGCTGCTGATTGTAGGCCGAGGTGTTGGACGAGGGGCCGGCACTGAAGTGATTGTAGACCAGATAGCCTACGCGCTTCCCGCCTGCCTCATAGAGCTGGCTGAAGTGCACGGGGTTGTCCTCGATGGCACGTGCGGGGGCTATGGTCTTGGGGGCTTCTGTCACGCTGATGGCTTGGAGCGTCGGGTCGTACCGGCCGATGGTCAGTTGCATGGCTCCGCTGCCCAGCAGCAGGGGGTAGGTGGCTTCGGTGAGGCTTTCGCCGTTGATTTCCACAATCCAGTCGCCTCGTTGCAGGCCGATTTCCGATGCGGGAGTGTTCTCGGCTACGTAAAGTACCTGTACCAGGATTTGTCCCTCGCCGGCGGAGGTGCTGTAGGCTTGGAAGTGGAATCCGTAGCTGTAATTGGTGTAAGGAATGGCTCTGGTGTTGCCGGTTTGGCTCTGCAGGCTGTCGATGGTGGAGAATTTGTCGTTTTTGGAGAGTAGCTTCTTGAAGAAGGTGAATGGCTCTTGAAAGTAATTGACTTTATCGGTGGAAGGAAGGTCGTCCAACCAATAGTAATAGACGCGCATGGTGTCGTCAATCCATTGTGCGGTGGCTGTTTGCTCGGCGTAGGCCTTCCAGCGGTCTTCGCCGCAAGAGGAAAGGTAGCAGGGAATCAGAAGAGTCCCGATGATGACTGGGAGAATGTGTTTTGCTTTCATGGCGGCAAAATTAGGAAATTATATAATAAACTCCGCAACGAATCCCCCTTTTTTAGGGCGATGGGTTGCGGAGTCGGGCCGTGCGGAGAGGGCTGCAGTGTGCCGGCAGGCGGCGGGCGGCGGGCTACCAGGCACGTCCTTTGAAGATGTTGGACTGGCTGAGGGGTACCACCGTGCCGCTCAACGTCATGTTGTTGTTGTTGAAGTTCGGGCTGATGTCCACCGTCGCACTGTTGCCATCTTTGTAGAGCGTGAGGAAGATTTGGGCCGAGATGCCGATGCCCACGATGGTAAAGTTGTAGTCCACGTTGCCTTCTTTGTCGGTTTTCAGCTCGATGCCGCTCACGGTGCCGTCTACGGTGACGCCGCCGATGCCGTTGGGGCCGGGGTACATGGTGTTGAAGGCCACCTGTACCGTTCCGCGGTTACCGTTCACCAGCACAAAGTTGGTGCCGGTGTTGACGAAGGCCGTCTGGCCCGTTCGGAACACCACCTGGTCGGCCTCCAGCACAAACTGGTTGCTTTTCAAGGCCTCCAAGGCCTCTTCGTAAGAGATTTGGTCCTGAACTTGCTCCTCGGCGCGCAGGCGGGCACGCTCTGCGTCGCGTTTGGCCTTGCGTTCGGCCTTGGTTTCTTGGGCGCAGACGGTGCTTACCGCCATGCCCAGCAGCACGAAGGCTGCCCATGCAAATAACTTCTTCATAATTACACATCTGTTTAGGTTTACGAGCCGACGTTCGTCGTCAGCGTTCATTCCAACAACACTGCCGGTCGGGAAATGTTCACTGCCGCCTGCCCGCTCTTGCCTTAAAAAGAGTTGCAGCCGCCCGGGGGATGCCCGCCGGGGAGCCGGAAAGCGTGGAAACTGTGCGGCGACCCCTCGCCGGAGACCTCAGAACGTTTGAAAAGGGTCGGCGACCCCTTGAAAGTCATTTCCGAAGCTTTGAAAATCGATTCCGAGGCCTCGAAACCCATTTCCGAAGCTTTGGAAATCGATTCTGACCCCTCGCCGACCATTTCCGAAGCTTTGAAAATGGGTTTTGGCCCCTCGGCGACCATTTCTCACGTTTTTAGGTCTCCGGCGAGGGGTCGCCGCGGAGCTTTGGAATTTCTGAAACGGTTGGCGAGGGGTCGCCGCACAGTTCAGAAGTTTTTCAGCCCCCTGCCGGAGGCGCTGCTGCGGGCCGGAAAAAGAAGAACTTGGCTCCCGAGGGCGGGAAAACCAAGTTCCGAGAATTGTTATGAAATGAAAAAGTCTCTTCAGGCAGCCACCGGCGTCAGGGGCGGGCAACGGTGAGCGCCTCTTCCTCCTGCAGCCGGTAGGGGGTGCCGTAGAGGCGGATGGTGAGCGGCTGTCCGGCCACGAGACGGATGGCAACCTCGTCGCTCACCCTTACGTGCAACGTGCGCCCCTGGAAGTTGACCTTGAAGGCATAGCTCTTCCACTTGTCCGGCTTCACGGGCGCAAAGGTCAGCGTGTTGTCCGTCAGTTGCATGCCGCCAAAGCCTCGCACAATAGCCAGCCACGAGCCGGGCATGCTGGTGATGTGCAGCCCCTGAGCAGCCTCGTTGTTGTAGTCGTCCAAGTCCAGTCGCGTGGCATGGAGAAACAGCTCGTAAGCCTTCTCCACCTTCCCGATGCGGGCTGCCAGGATGGCGTGGATGTGGGGGGAGAGCGATGACTCGTGCACGGTCATCGGCTCGTAGAACTCGAAGTTTCGGCGGATGGTTTCGAGGTCGAACTCGTTGTAGTAGAGGTACAGCCCAAGCAGTACGTCACTCTGCTTGATGTAGCAGGAGCGCAGGATGCGATCCCAAGACCAATGCTGGTTGATGGGGCGCTCGCCGGAAGGAATGGCATCGGTGCTCAGCAACTCTTTGTCCAGGTATCCGTCGTTTTGGACGAAGATGCCCAGCTCTTTGTCCTCGGGGAGATAGATATTGTCGATGATTTCCTGCCAGCGGCGGGTCTCTCCGGCCTCGTCGAAAGCCGCTTTGCGGCAAACGCGCTCGTAGTCCCCGGGATAATCCTTCTTGATAAGCTCCACGGCCTCAATCGCCATCTTCAAGCACTGTTTGCAGGAGAAGTTGGTGTACCAGTTGTTATCTACATTGTTTTCATACTCGTTGGGGCCGGTCACTCCCAGGATTACAAACTGCTGCTTGGGGCGGGAGAAGGATACGCGCTGACTCCAAAAACGGCAGACGGCAATCAGCACCTCCAGTCCGCAATGTGCCAAGTAGTCGAAAGAACCGCCGGTGTGTACGTGTTGCCAAATGGCGTAGACGATGATGTTGTTGCGGTGTATTTCCTCAAAAGTAATCTCCCACTCGCTGTGGCACTCCTCGCCGTTGTTAGTAGTCTGCGGAAAGAGGGCAGCTCCGTCGCGGAATCCCAGCTTTTTGGCGTTTTCGATGGCCTTGGGGAGCTGGTTGTAACGATATAAAAGCAAGTTTTCGCTGATTTCTTTCGAGGTGGACATCAAAAAGAAAGGCACGCAACAGAGTTCCGTGTTCCAGTAAGTATTCCCACCGTATCGCTCCCCCGTAAAACCCTTCGGCGCGATGTTCAGACGCGGGTCATCTCCCCGATAGGCCTGATAGAGCTGGAAAATGTTGTAGCGAATGCCTTGCTGGGCCTCGGGATCGCCTTCGATGACGATGTCGGTCTCATCCCAAATCTCTTTCCAGGCCAGACAATGCTCTTCCAAGAGTTTTTCCCACCCGACGGCGACCGCCTGCCGCACTTCGGTGGCCGACTGCTCAATCAATTCGTTTCGCTCGCAATGGAGAGAGGAGAGAATGGCCACGTACTTGATAAGGCAAACCGAGTCGCCCGGTTTGACATCGACGCCGACACTGTAGCCCGCCTGCTTCTCCTTCTCGATACGTATGGCGTTGGCTGCAATCTCTTTCCCGTTCTTGCAGAGCTGATAACTCATGGCATAACAGACCTGAGCATCTTCCCGACGGGTCTGCGTCCACAAATAAGCGTACTCACGGGTGGCGCCGGAGCGCAGGATGTTCCAGATTTTTTCGTTCGGCCGGCTCTCCTTGTCGGCAACGTTGGCATCGAGCAAAGGAATGAAAGAAATCTTCCCGCTATAGTTTACAGACGTAACCGAATACTTGATGAGGCAAAGATTGGGACGTGCCATGTCTGTGATGTGCTCCACGTGCAACCGCAACTGATTTCCGCGCGGTGAAGTCACCTCCACGTCCCGATAAGAAACACCGCCCTTCATGTCCAGCCGTCGGCAGAAACTGTCGACATCCCATTGCGCCAAATCCAGCTCCTCGTCAATCAGTCGCAAACTGATGCGACTCCAATCAGGTGCATTAGGGATGCGCGTGAAGTAGGTGGGAAATCCATTCTTCCACCACATGACGCGCGTATAGTCCAAATAACTGATGCCTGCCACATACGAGCCCCGGTAAGAGTCGCTGGAATAGGGTTCTTCGAAATTTCCCCGCTGGCCGAAACGTCCGTTTCCTAAACTGAATATACTTTCTGATTTGCGTAGATTGTTGGCGTTGAAGCTCTCTTCGATGATGCTCCACTCGTCGGTTTTCAAGTATCGCTTCATGGTTTTATTGCTTGGTTAACGCCGTAAAGATAGAGAATTCTGATTATAAAACTCAAATCTTCAACCGGAAAAGTGTTGATATACCTATAAATAGCGATTCCATAAACCTGCAAACCTTTGGTAGAGGCGTGCGAGGTTTATGGAATCGCTACCAAAACAGGAAAAGTAACCGATGGCTTACTGTTTCTCCTCCTTAATCAGATATACGCAGGCGGCACCCACAATCAACATGATTCCGGCCATTACCAGCATGTTGATTTCAGGCGGCAGACAACCTTCGGGAGTAAACAAAGCCAAGATGGAGCCGCCCAAAGCAGCTGCAACGATTTGCGGGATGCAGATGGTGCCGTTGAACAGACCCAAGTAAGTTCCCATGTGTCCGCCACTCAACGCATTGGTCAGAATGGTGAACGGCAAGGCCAGCATGGCAGCCCACGCACACCCGATAAGGATGAACGATGCAAACAGCAGGTAAGGATCGTGGATGAAATAGGTTGAAATGAAACCAATGCCACCCAAAACAAGGCTCAAAGCGTAAACAAAGCGACGGTCTTTGAACATCGGGATGCAAATAGCCCACAAAACTGAACCAATGGCTTGCACGGCAAACAATACACCGACCCAATTGGCTGCCTCTTGGTACTGCGTGCTGGTGGTATCGAGCACAACCTTTCCGGCCAGCTCGATGCTGGGCGCATCAAAAGCATTAGCTGCAATACTGCCGTTCGTATAGGTCCACATAAACATAAAAGCAAACCAACAGAAGAACTGAACCAACCCCACAGTCCAGAAAGCTTTCGGAGCCTTAATCAGCAGCTTGAACATATTGACTTTTTCATTCTTTTGCTCCTCGGTAATGCCATGATATTCGGCATATTCTGCAGGAGGCATCTCTTTCACCTTAACGGTAGTGTAGATAACACAGAAAATCAGAATCGCCGCACCGATGTAAAAGGCGTAAATCACTGAATCGGGGATAACACCTTGCGGAGCAGTGTTGCTGATGCCCACCATGGCAAAGATGAAGGGGAACAGATAGCCTACCAGACTTCCGGCATTGCAAAGGAAGCTCTGGATAGAGTAGGCAAGTCCTTTTTGCTTCTCGTTCACCATGTCGCCAACCATCATCTTAAACGGCTGCATGGCCATGTTGATGGAAGTATCAAGAAACATCAATGAAACGAGGCCGAAAATCATGGCTGTGCTGACTTGCATACCGAAACTGCCGGCATTGGGCAACAAACACATCACCAATACGGCAATCAGAGAGCCGATGAACAGATACGGAATGCGACGACCAAAGCGCGTCCAGGTCTTATCGCTGGCGGCACCGACGATAGGTTGCACAATGATGCCTGCCAACGGAGGCAGAATCCAGAAATAGCTCAAACTGTGCGGGTCGGCTCCTAATGTTGAGAAGATACGACTAATGTTTGCGCTTTGCAGGGCGTAGGCAATTTGTACGCCGAAGAAGCCGAAGCTGATGTTCCACAGCTTCCAAAAACTTAAATCAGGTTTTACTTTCATTGTTATTTTAATTTATAGTTTTGTTATTTTGTTGTTCCTCTTACAACAAGATTGGTTTTCACAATCTTGTTACAGCTCTTTTCACCGTCTCCTTCCAGCTTTTCAATCAAAATGCTGAATGCGCTTTTACCTACCTCCTCTCCGTGCTGCTCCACGGTTGTCAGTTTGGGGTCGGTGCTTTGCGCAATGGCACCGTCGGTAAAGCCGCAGATGGAAACTTCGTCAGGAACCTTTACGCCTACCAGTTTGCAGGCATACAAAATGCCGGCAGCTGTTTCATCATTGATAGCGAAGAATCCGTCCGGTCTGTTCTCGCTTTCCAGCAGGTCGGGCGTGATGGCAATGGCACGTTCCCGGGTATCGCAAAGCAACATCATGCTTTCGTCAACGGGAATCTTATATTTTTTCAGGGCATCCAGATAACCGTTTCTTCGATTCTTGGTAATTTCCAGGTGTGGAGCAGCTCCGTAAAAGAAGATACGCTTGCAGCCGGTCTGAATCATGTATTCGACAGCGGCAAACGAGCCGGCATAGTCATCTACCACCACTCGCTCGGTTTTCAAACCGGTGCAGATGCGGTCGTAGAAGACAATGGGTATTCCGTTATTCAGTAATTCTTGATAATGATCATATCGGGAAGTGTTTTTGGCCAATGAGGCAATCACTCCGCATACACGGGCGGCCAAGAAAGATTGGGCTATTTTGACTTCTTGCTCATACGACTCGTTGCTTTGCGCTACAATGATGTTGTAACCGGCTTCGGCAGCTGTCTTTTCGATGCCGCTCAGTACGCAGGAGAAGAAGTGGTGTACCAACTGTGGAACGATTACGCCGATGGTATTTGAGCGGCTGACGCGCAGATTGACGGCCAACTCATTGGGCTTGTAATTGTGCTCTCGGGCATAGTTTTGCACCAGAGTACGAGTTTCTTGGCTGATGTCGGGATTGTTTTTTAGTGCCCTCGATACAGTAGAGGGGGAAACATTCAGTGCTCGCGCAATGTCTTTGATGGTAATCTGCGGCTTATTCATGTGCTTTTCCGGAAATCTGATTTAAAGGTTATGCTAGCAACTTATTTTAATGTTAAACCGAAAACAAGGTTCAGACGAATCCTTGTAGGCAATATTGATATTTTTTGCAAATATAGGAGAATGCTTTTGAATATCCGTATAGGCTCTGCCTAAATATTTTATGCACTTTTGCAAACGTTTGCAATTTCGGGATAGTTTCCGAGGTTTCTCTGCCGTAACAGAATTATTTTTTTTGTGCTTTCGTGGCCATTCGATTATTATCTCTATCTTTGCGATAAATAATTGTTAACTTAAATAGCGAAACACGTATGCGATACTTAAAGAAAATTTCCCTCTTGGCAGGGCTGGCTTTGATGTTTGGAGCCTGTGGTGATTCACCAGCAAATTCCGGCGACGAACCGGTAAATCCCAACAATCCGGATGCTCCTGATTCTCCTCAGGAGGTAGTGACGAAAACCGATTTTGCTAAGGGAGCAGACATCAGTTGGGTAACAGAATTAGAGAGCAAAGGACATAAGTTCTACAATTCGAAAGGTGAAGAACGGGAATGTACGGCACTGATGAAGGAATTGGGCTTGGATGCCATTCGCCTGCGTGTGTGGGTCGACCCCAAGGAACACGACAACTGGTGCAATACAGAAGACTTGGTTGTGAAAGCTAAACGTGCCAAGGATTTGGGCATGGAGGTGATGTTGGATTTCCATTACAGCGATTGGTGGGCAGACCCGGGACAACAACATAAACCGGCATCATGGAAGGGCTTGGGACTTTTTGACCTGAAGCAAGCTTTGGCGGACCATACCAAAAACGTGCTTAAAGCGCTGAAAACAGCCGGTGTAACCCCAAAATGGGTGCAGGTGGGCAATGAAATTCGTCCGGGAATGCTTTGGGATGAAGATGTAAAACTGAGTGGCGCCTCTTGGGACATTAAAGAGAATGAAGTGAAAGGCTCCAACTCCACCTCCACGGCCGTGAAGTACCCGAAGAACTGGAGTAATCTGGGTGCCTTCATCGCTACGGCTTACGATGCTGTAAAGACTGAATGCGCCGATGCCATCGTGATAGTTCATTTGGATAATGGTTACGACAGTGGTTTGTACACCTGGTTCTTTGATGAATTGAAAAAGAATGGTGGCAAGTGGGATATGATTGGCATGTCCATCTATCCTTACTGGACTATGTTGGAGCATCCGGAATACACCGCCACGCAAACCATTACAGAGTGTATTGCCAACATCAACCTGGTGGCCAAAAGATATAGCTGTGATGTCATGATTGTGGAGACAGGTATGCAATGTGCCGACGGAAAGACCGGTAACTTGGCTTCAGCCAGTGTGCTTGCCGACGGAAAGACCAATTTGGCCCGCTTAATTAAAGAGTGTAAAGAGAATACCAACGGCCGATGCAAGGGCGTATTCTATTGGGAGCCTGAGTGCAAGCCTAGTCAATACGCTTTGGGCGCCTTTACCGAAGATGGCCGTCCAACGGTGATTATGGATGCTTTTGCTAACTGAAACGTTTAACAGTAACGCTTATGAAGAAACTCTTTTTAATCTTCTTTTCCCTCACACTGATTGTAGAAGGATGGGCACAACGTACAGAGTTGTTGCTTGAGAAAGGATGGCGCTTTACAAAAGGTGATGTGAAGGGAGCTTCGCTTGTTACGCTGGACGATAGCAAGTGGCAGTCGGTAACAGTACCACACGACTGGGCTATTTACGGTCCATTCGACCGTAGTAACGATTTGCAGAGTGTGGCAGTAAGTCAGAATTTCGAAACAGAGGCTTCGGTGAAGACCGGTCGTACGGGCGGATTGCCTTATGTTGGGGTAGGATGGTACCGTACTACTTTCAAGACTCCGGCAGACAAACTGGTAACGTTGCTTTTTGACGGTGCTATGAGCGAAGCTCGCGTCTATGTCAACGGACATGAAGTCTGCTTCTGGCCTTTTGGTTACAATGCTTTCCATTGCGATGTCACTCCCTATCTGAATAAAGATAATACTCCCAATACCTTAGCCGTGCGCCTGGAGAATCGTCCCCAATCTTCCCGCTGGTATCCCGGAGCCGGTTTGTATCGCAACGTACGCCTGATTGCTACCGAGAAGATACACGTTCCGGTGTGGGGAACCCAACTTACCACTCCCCACGTGGAGGCTGATTATGCTGCCGTTCGTTTGCTGACGGAGGTGGCCAACGCTGGTGAGCAGACAATCCGTATCGTGACGGAAATTGTTTCGCCGGAGGGTAAAGTGGTTGCCACCAAAGAGAATACACGCAAAATCAATCATGGCCGCCCCTTTGAACAAAACTTCCTGATAGACAAGCCGGCTCTTTGGTCTCCGGAAACACCTTATTTATATAATGCTGTCTCTAAAATCTTTGTCGAGGGTAAGCAGGTAGATGAATATACCACTCGTTTTGGTATTCGAAACATTGAGATAGTGGCCGATAAAGGTTTCTTTCTCAACGGAAAGCATCGTAAGTTTCAGGGCGTTTGCAACCATCACGATTTAGGTCCTTTGGGAGCAGCCGTCAATGTAGCTGCCTTGCGTCGACAACTTACTTTGCTGAAGGAGATGGGTTGCGATGCCGTGCGAACCTCTCACAACATGCCGGCACCGGAGTTGGTGGAGCTGTGTGACGAAATGGGCTTCATGATGATGGTGGAACCTTTCGACGAGTGGGACATTGCCAAGTGTGCCAACGGTTATCATCGCTATTTTGCCGAATGGGCAGAGAAAGACATGGTAAACATGCTTCGTCACTTCCGCAACAATCCCAGCGTGGTGATGTGGAGTGTTGGAAACGAGGTTCCTACCCAATGCAGTGCCGAGGGATATAAAGTTGCCTCCTTCTTGCAAGACATTTGTCACCGTGAGGACCCCACACGTCCCGTTACCTGCGGTATGGATCAGGTAGATTGTGTGCTTTCCAATGGTTTTGCTGCTATGTTGGATGTGCCCGGTTTCAATTACCGCTCCCATCGTTACGTAGAGGCTTACGGGAAACTGCCTCAGAACATTGTACTTGGCTCGGAAACATCCTCTACAGTCAGTTCCCGAGGCATCTATAAGTTCCCGGTAGAGAAAAAAAGTGCAGCTTTGTATGACGACCATCAATCTTCGGGCTACGACCTGGAGCACTGCTGGTGGTCAAACGTTCCGGACGAAGACTTCGCTTTGGCCGACGACTATCCCTGGACCATCGGGCAATTTGTCTGGACGGGTTTCGACTACCTGGGCGAGCCCTCTCCCTACGATACAGATGCTTGGCCTAGCCACAGTTCAGTGTTCGGTATCATCGACTTGGCCAGCATTCCCAAAGACCGCTACTATCTCTACCGAAGCCTTTGGAACAAACAGAAGAATACCCTGCACGTACTACCTCACTGGACTTGGCCGGGGCGCGAAGGTGAGAATACACCGGTCTTTGTCTATACCAACCACCCAGAAGCCGAACTGTTTGTTAACGGTAAGAGCTACGGCAAACAGCGCAAACTTACGGCAACAGAAGCCCGACAGCTGCAAGGCAAAGACTCGCTTTGGTTGCAACGTCGGTACAGATTGATGTGGATGGATGTGCCTTACGAAGCCGGTGAACTGAAGGTGGTGGCTTACAATGCGGCAGGCAAAGCGGTGGATGAACAAGTAGTCCGTACAGCCGGCAAACCTCATCACCTAGAGTTGGTGGCAGACCGCAAGCTTTTGGCGGCCGATGGGAAAGATTTGGCTTACATCACCGTCCGCGTGCTGGATAAAGAGGGAAATCTCTGCCCGAATGCCGACAATATGGTTTCCTTCAAGGTAAAAGGAGCCGGAACCTATCGGGCAGGAGCTAATGGAGACCCTACCTGTTTGGAATTGTTTCATTTGCCCAAGATGACAGCCTTCAGCGGACAGCTGACAGCCATCGTTCAGAGCGCAGAACATGTTGGCGAAATCATTCTGGAGGCTAAAAGCAAGGGATTAAAAGGCGCAAAACTGACGTTGCGTACCCAATAACCTACTGAAAGGCATCACAAACGTATGTTCTTGCATCCCAAAAAACGCCTCTTCCTGCGGCTTTATTGTGAGTGCGAAAGAGAAAGTCGCTTCCGATTTTCCTCATACAGTACTACAACGGATGCACTTTAGGACACGATGCACCCCGTTTGTGATGCCTTTTCCCCCTCTCCCGCTCCTGTTTTGGCGTCATGCACACACACTTTCGCTCTGTTTGATGTGCTTTAAAAAATGTATTTCTAACTCCCGCAAGAGTTCACAAGAGACGAACTGGTGAGGCTGAGGGTGCAGAGGGGAGAAAGCGAAAATGTGAAAACCATCATACATAGATGGAAATCAGCTGGTTACATAAATGAAGTTAGACGTCTCTGCTACCGAAAGAAAGAGTAATTTCAAATAAACTGAAGTCAGACACCCCATTGGTCACATGGTCACATGGTCACATGGTCACATGGGGTGTCTTTCTGTATATACACCCCTCTCTATAATTCCAATTTAGATAATTATAAACATCTATTACTATATTCTTCTATTTTGCGGAGAAACTACCGATGTGACCGTGTGACCATGTGACCGCTCCCATTTTCTATTGGCAAGCAACACTATCCCAAGTCCCCCTCTACGAGGTTGCTCTCCCCCCGATAACGGGGGAGCCGGAGGGGGTGTGGCCAAAGGCCGGGGGGAGGTTAATACAAGTTGAAAGTTGAAAGTTGAAAGATGATAGTTGATAGTTGAAAGTTGATTGTTTAGGAGGTACAGTTATATAATTGGTAACAGAACTGGGCAAAGGTGGTAACTCGACTCTCCTCCTTCTGGAAGGAGGAGTACCCGCAGGGGGGAGGTGGTAGGTGGAGTTAGTTTACTTTGTGTATTCACCTACCACCCCGTCACGGTGTGCCACCCCTCCTTCCCGAAGGAGGGGAACTTAAGATACTCCAGCTTTACTTTTCCAGACTGTATCAACCTCCCCCGCCCTTTGGGCACCCCCTCGTAGAGGGGGACTTCAGATACTCTCTCATCCCCACTTCAGATACTCACGCCTCCAGCAGCACACCCATCGCGCAGCCACTCCCCTCCCTTGGGAGGGGCTGGGGAGGGTCCCCATCACCGCGCAGCTCCAATTGTAAATTGTAAAATCGTAAATTACTTCAATTGTCCATTGTAAAAGCCCTCAGTGTTTTCTCCAAAACCCTCGATGTTACGGCCGAAACCCTCAGTGTTTCTGCCAGAACCCTCGGTGTTATGAGAGTAACAGCGGGTAAACTCTTATACATATCTATCTATTTGCAAACGATTGCACCGATTGATAACTATATTTCGTAAAACATTTATCTTTCTTTAACTAGGATTCTCATACATTTGCCACGTCATGCTATAGGGTACTATGAAGGCTCCTTATATCTTGATGCCATGAACGATTATTCGTTTGAAATAATATATAGATAATTGATATTGTTAACTTTAATTTTTTTAGATGCATGAAGCAAGTTAATCTTGGCATCGTTCGAACGATGCTTACCCTGATTTTGGGGTTATTCTTGTCTGTAGGCGCTTATGCACAGAGCATCACCGTTAAAGGGCACGTCAAAGATGCCTTTGGTGGCGTGGTAGGCGCTAATGTAGTGGAAAAGGGAAATCCTTCCAATGGTACAATCACCGACATTGATGGTAACTTTACGTTGAGTGTGCCTCAAAATTCAACACTGGTAATCTCTTTCATCGGTTACACTTCGCAGGAGGTAGCTGCTGCTCCCACTGTAATGGTAGAGATGAAGGAAGACTCTGAGCTGCTGAACGAAGTTGTGGTTATTGGTTACGGTTCTGTAAAGAAGAACGACTTGACCGGTTCGGTAACAGCAATCAAGGCAGAAGAGTTGAATCGTGGTGTAGTGACATCACCTGACCAGATGCTGAAAGGTAAAGTTCCCGGATTGTTGGTAACTCCTGCTTCCGGCGACCCTACCGGTAGCGCAACTATCCGTATTCGTGGTGCAGCTTCTCTGTATGCCAACAACGACCCGCTTATCGTAATCGACGGTGTTCCTGTAACTCCCGAAGGTGGTGCAGGTATGGGTAACCCGCTGGCAACTGTAAACCCGAATGATATCGAATCTTACACCGTATTGAAAGATGCTTCTGCAACAGCCATCTATGGTTCTCGCGCTTCTAACGGTGTAATCATCATTACTACCAAGAAAGGCTCCGGTGACAAGATCCAAGTAGCTTACAGCTCTAGCTACAGCTTGAAGCAAAATACCTCTACTCTGGATGTAATGACCGGTGACCAATATCGCGAATATGTAGAAAATACTTATGCCGGTACTTCTCGTTTGGAGAATATCAAGAAGTATATGGGTACTGCAAACACCGACTGGCAAGACCTTATCTACCGCACAGCTTTCTCTACCGACCAGAACGTCAGTGTTTATGGTAACAAGGGAAATCTTCCGTTCCGTGCCAGCCTTGGTTACACTTATGATGAGGCTACTCTGAAGGTTGGTGACAACCAACGTGCAAACATGTCAATCAGCTTGACACCGAAGTTCTTCAAGGAACACCTCTCTGTAAACTTGAATGCAAAGGGCGTTTACAACCGTGCCAACTATCCTAACTCTGGTGCTATTGGTGACGCAATCAGCTTCTCTCCGACAGTTCCTGTTTATAACGAAGATGGTTCTCTCTTCAACTGGTACTCTTCAGACGGTTCTGCCAACACAATGGCCAGCATCAACCCGCTGTCTCAGTTGTACGACCCGCACAATGTGAACGAAACATGGCGTTCAATGGGTAACTTGCAGTTGGACTATAAGATTCACGGTTTTGAAGACCTGCGTTTCAACTTGAACTTGGGTTACGACTTCTCTCGCACAACCGGTGAGACTTACAATGAGGTAGGCGGCATCCTCTCTAAGAGAAACGGTGCAACAGACTTCTATAACGACTATGCAAACCAAAACTCTAATACACTGTTGGAGTTCTACGGTAACTATAACAAAGAGTTCGGTATCCATCACTTGGACGTAATGGCTGGTTATTCTTGGCAGCACAACTACGTGAAGTATAACTCAAGCTCTTATTACAACAACGACCGCTCTCAACTGTACAATCAGAATCCTACCGACCGCAAGGAGTACTACTTGGTATCATTCTTCGGCCGCGTAAACTACTCAATCGACTCTAAGTATTTGTTCACATTCTCTTTGCGTGACGATGCTTCTTCTCGTTTCTCTAAGGACAACCGTTGGGGTCTGTTCCCGTCAGCAGCTTTCGCATGGAACTTGGCTGAAGAGGGCTTCATCAAGGAGAATCCTTTCTTCTCTAGCTTGAAGTTGCGTTTGGGTTGGGGTCAGACAGGTCAGCAAGATATCGGTATGGATCGTTGCTATGCTTACCAGGCTAAGTACACAGAGTCTTCTGCTCTGACAACTATGATTCCTTGGGGCAATGGTTACATCTATACACTGGCTCCGAATGCTTATAACCCGAACATCAAGTGGGAAACTACTGAAACATTCAACGTTGGTATCGACTTTGGTATCTTCGGTGGCAGAATCAACGGTAACGTAGATGCTTACTTGCGTAAGACTCGCGACCTGTTGAACGACATCAACACTCCGATGGGTTCTAACTTCTCTAACAAGATTATCTCTAACGTTGGTGATATGAAGAACATGGGTATTGAGTTCAATGTTAACTTCATTCCTATCGAAAAGCATGACATGCGTTGGACAATCAATGTGAACGGTACTGTACAAAAGACTGAAATCACTAAGTTGACAAACACTCCTAGCGAAGACTACTATGGTGTTCAGGTTGGTTCCGGTATGAGTTCAATCGGTGGTTACACTTCTCTCTACCGTGTAGGTTACACACCTTATACATATTACCTGTATCAACAAGCTTATGACGAAAACGGTAAAGCTCTGCAAAACGTATTCGTTGACCGCAACGGTGATGGCGTTATCACTGAAGACGACCGCTATGTAACTGGTAAGAGCATCCAGCCTAAGTTCTACTACGGTATCAGTTCTTCATTCTCTTACAAGAATTGGGACTTCGGTTTCAACGCTCACGGTTCTGTAGGTGGCTATGCTTTGAACAAGATTGCCAAGAACAACGCTACATCTTATAGCGATGACCACACTAAGGGTTACATCAACAACCTTTCTACTTACGTGTTGAAGACTGGTTGGACAGGTTCAATGACTGAGTTCCAACAAGTATCTGACATGTTCCTGGAAAATGCTTCATTCTTCCGCATGGATGACATCAACGTAGGTTATACTTTCGACAAGTTCAAAAACTGGAAAGGAAAAATCCGTGTAGGTGCTTCTGTACAGAACGTGTTTACTATCACAGACTACAGCGGTCTTGATCCGGAACTTACCGCAGCAGACGGTGTTGACAACAACCTGATTCCGCGTCCGCGTCTCTACACCGTACGTCTGAATATTAATTTCTAATTTTAGAGAAGACAATAGTTATGAAAAAAATTATATATAGCTTGGCAATTGCAGCATCGGCATTGACATTCAACTCTTGTGTCGGTGACTTGGATACATTGCCTTTGAACGAAACTGATAAGACTGCTCAACAGGCTTATCAAACGTTGGAAGATTTTGAGAAAGGTCTGGCTTACATCTATGGTTCTTATTCTTTGGTAAGCCAAAACGATGCAGGTAGCTCAGACATTGCCGTAGAAGATGCCGGTCAGAGTGAATTGCTTCGTCAGTATGTGGTATTGAACGAAATGTCTGCCGATGCCTTGAAGTGTACTTGGGGTGATAGCTACATTACCGATACTCAGAATGCAACTTGGAGCTCTACTCCCAATGCTGCTACCATTGCAGTTTACACTCGTTGCATGGTAACCATTACTCGTGCCAATGAGTTCCTGATTCAGAGTGGCGCTTCTTCTTTGGAAGGTGTAGCCGGCTTGCGTGCTGAGGCTCGTTTCCTCCGTGCTTATGCTTACTACATGTTGCTCGATTTGTATGGTAATCCTCCTTTTGCTACAGAAGCAAACATCGGTGGCGACCTCCCGAAACAATTTGATACTGACTTCGAGAAAGGTCGTAAAGGTTTGTTCGAATGGCTTGAAGCTGAGTTGAAGGAACTGCTTGCCAGCGAAGATATGCCCGGTGTGGGCGAAGTTAGCTACCCGCGTGTAACTAAGGGTGCTGCTCAGGCTCTGTTGGCTCGTATGTATCTGAATGCAGAAGTTTATACCGGTGAAGCTCGTTGGGCTGATGCCATGACTGCTGCCGAGGCAACCATCAACTTGGGTTACTCACTCTGTCCTAACTACGAAGAACTCTTCATGCAGGACAATGGCGAAAATACTGATTCACGCAACGAGTTGATTTTTGCTATTGCTTATGACCGTGACAAGACTCAGAGCTGGGGTGGTACTACTCACCTTGTATCTGGTAGCTTGGACGATGCTAATAGTGAAGCCATTGCTGCTGCTTTGGGTTATCCCGAAGGTTCAATGATTGCTCGCGAACGTTGGAATGGTTATCACGTTCCTACTACTTTCGTTGCCGACAACTTTGAGTTGAGTGATGTAGAGTGGGGCGGTGATGGTCTTGGTTATAACCGTGCTACTAGCGACAAGCGTGCATTCTTCAGCAACGTAGGTTGTAGCGAAACTTTTGACATCTCTACTATTGAATCAGGTTGGAGATGCTGGAAGTTCACTAGCCGTGACTCTGAAGGTAACCTCTATTCTAGCGATAGCTATGATAAATTCTCTTCAATCGACTTTCCGATGATTCGTTTGGCTGAAATGTATCTGATTTATGCTGAGGCCAAAGCTCGTATCGATGGTGGTATCACTACCGATGCTAAGGTTCTGGGTTACGTGAAAGCATTGCGCGACCGTGCTGGCTTGTCAACTCCTTCTTCTGTTGACACTGAGTTCATCTTGAAGGAACGTGCTTGCGAGTTGATGTGGGAAGGTCATCGTCGTACAGACTTGATTCGCTACGGTTACTTCACCTCTATGTCATACCCCTGGCCTTATAAGGGTGGTGTGCCTGATGGTAAGGCTGCTATTGCCGACTATCGTATCGTTTACCCGATTTTGAATACTGACCTTACTGAAAATCCCAACTTGGTACAGAATCCGGGTTATTAAATAAGAAGCGTAACATTTAAATAATAGAAATATGAAATTGTTCAAAAATATAATGCTATTTGCAGCTGCTGCAGTGTTCGCTTCTTGCGAAACTGATGTGGATACTCCTCAAGTAGGCAGCCCCGACAATTTTGTGGCTCCTGTTATCGGACAATGCAGCGATGTAATTGTAAATGCCGATAATTCAAAGGATGAAACAGTTATCTTTACTTGGTCTGCTGCAGACTTCGGTTTGCCGGTTCAGGTTCTTTATAGTGTCTATCTGACTAACGGTAGCGCTACAACTCTGTTGGGTACTTCTAGCTCAACTTCTTACTCTGTCTCTAAGGGTGACTTGAATGGTGCCGTTATCAATGGCTTGGGTGCCAATGCTAACGAAACAGTTTCTGTGGCAGCTTATGTAACTGCTCAGTTGAATGGTTCTGACGTGTACGAACCCATTCAGTCTGCCAACTCAAACACTTTCTCAGTTACAACCTTTGCTGCAGCTCTTAAGTGGTTGCACTTGTGTGGTGAGTTCAACGCTTGGACTATTGCTTCTGCTCCTATCTTCTGGGAAACTACCGGTGGTTCTAACATCTATGAATGTATGGTTGACTTTACTTTGCCGGCTGATGCTAGCCCGACAATGGAAGGCCGCTCTTACTTCAAGGTAACTGCAGAACAAAACTGGTCTGGTGCTAACTGGGGTTACAACTATCTTACTCCCTCTTGGCCGGGTGGTGACACTGAGCAGGCAGACTCTAACCTCTCTTTGGATATTGATGAGAAGTGTATCGCTGCTATCTCTGTTAACACAACAGTGATGACTATCGACCTGAAGTACATTGGTAACAAGCTTGGTCTGATTGGTGACTTCAATAGCTGGGGTGCTGACGAGTTCTTTACTTATGATGCTGCAACAAGTACTTGGAAGACTGCTCCGGTTGCTCTTGTAGGCGGTTCAGGTATCAAAGTTCGTGTAGATTCTGATTGGGCTACTAACTGGGGTACAACAGGCGAGGCAAGCAGCGCAGTTGCCGGTGGCTTTGAACTGGGTGCCGGTGCAGACAACATTACCGTTCCTGCTGATGGTACTTATGTTGCCGTTCTTCACGCTAACCGCACTC
Source organism: Bacteroides sp. (assembly GCA_017621035.1). Classification (GTDB taxonomy): domain Bacteria; phylum Bacteroidota; class Bacteroidia; order Bacteroidales; family Bacteroidaceae; genus Bacteroides. The sequence continues at coordinate 29,806 of JAGATY010000089.1, forward strand.
CGTACGTTCTTGAACTGGTGGCACAATAATAACTAACCTTTAAAAGTAAATCAATATGTTTAAATACTTGAAATATATGTTCGTGGCAGCTATCGCAATGATAGCTGCTACCGGATGCCAAGAAGATTGGGAAGATACTTTCTCAAAAGCTCCTGCGGCTCCTGAACTGCTGAACAATGGTTCCATTCTGATGACTCAGAACACCATGACCGAATCTGTTACATGGGCATGGTCTGCTGCTCGCTTCTTGAAGGGTGAGGTTTCATACTCATTGTATGTACAATATGGTGAAGGCACTGCCAAACAACTGGGTGCTGCAACCAAAGAGTTGACCCTGACTTTGCCGAAGACCGACTTGCGCTCTGCATTGACCAGCCTTGCCGGTGTTCCTGAAAATGCTTCATTCGATGTTGCTTTCTATGTAGAGGCAAAGGATGAAGAAGCTACTTACGCTTCTGCTAAGCAAACCGTTAAGGTATATGCTTACGGTGATGCTGTTTCTCCCGTTGCTACATTGGTAAGCAATGAGTTGGTACTCGACGTAACTGCTCCTACTGCCAATGTCGACCTTTTGACTTGGGAAGCTGCTCGCTTGGGTTACAACGAAGCTATCACTTACTCTGTATATGCTCAGTATGGTGAGAACGAAGCTGTAGCTGCAGCTACAGACTTGACTGCTACTGCTTACTCACTGACAGTAGACGAGTTGAACGAACTGGTTGTTTCTGCCGGTGCTCCCGAAGCAGAAGCTGCTGACGTAAACTTCTTTGTAACTGCTTATTCAGAAAGCTGTCCCGAAGGTATTCCTTCAGCTTCTGTAACCATGAACATTACTACCTACGTAGCTACCTATCCTGCAACAGTTTGGTTGCCGGGAAGCTATCAAGGTTGGAACCCTGCTACTGCAGCTAAGATTAACCAAAGCACGCTGACTAAGGGCTTGTATGAAGCTTTTGTAAACCTGACAACAGAAGATGGTTCAGATGTAGAGTTCAAGTTTACTCCGACCGAAGGCGGTTGGGATAACGACTGGGGCTTGGCAGAAGAAGTTGCTGCGACTACAGACGGAAACGGTAACGTTGTTCTTGAAGCGTCTACAGTAGATATGGATGGTGAAAAGAACATTAAAGTTCCTTCCGGTATCTATCGTGTAAGCATGAACAAGAAGCTCAACAAGCTGACTCTGGTTAAGATTGAATCTGTAGGTCTGATTGGTTCTGCTACAGTTAACGGCTGGGATGCTGAAACTCCGATGGAGTACGATGCTGTTAACAACACCTTCTCTGTAGTAACCACCTTGACCAAGGGCGGTGAATACAAGTTCCGTATCAACAACAACTGGACTTACTCTATCGGTGACAACGGTGCATTCGACGGTGGTGCAAACTATGTTCTCGAGAAAGAAGATGGTGAGTACAAGGTTGTTTTGGATGCTAACCAACATCCTTATGGTGTAAAACTGTTGAGCACATCTTATCCTGAAAATCTGTATGTACCGGGTGCATATCAAAGTTGGGATATTGGTGCAGCTCCTGCATTGCAAGGTGATGGTGAAGGTCACTACGAAGGCGCACTCAATTTGTCGGTTGATGGTCAAGATAACTGTGAGTGGAAGTTCTCTCCTGAACAAGCTTGGGGTAATGACTTTGCTGGAACAATTGAACTGAATGAGAATGGCGTAGGCACAGGTACTTATGGTGGCGATGGTAACATTACTACTCCTTGTGGTTACTACTATATCTCAGTGGATATGACTGCAGGTACATTCTCTATGACTCGTATTGATAAGGTTGGCCTGATTGGCGACTTTAATAGCTGGGGTGGTGATGAAGCTTTTACTTATAACGCAACAACAAATGTTTGGACAGTATCAGCAACATTGACTGCAGGACAAGGCTTTAAGGTTCGTTTCAACGGAGCATGGGATATGAACCGTGGTGCAGCTGGTGAGGTTGAACCTTACGTGATGACTACTGGCGTAAAAATACCAGCTTATCAGAACGGAAAGAATCTTACAGTAGCAGAGGATGGTACATATACAGTTACTTTAGACCTCTCTACTAATCCTAATACCATTACCATTACAAAGTAATTCTTTAGGACGCTAATTAAAAAGCGGGCATCCCTCATACGTGACGGATGCCCGCTTTTATTGTATCCAACCTCTCCTAGCATTCACAGCTTCCCGCGCTAACGCAGAGATTTATATCAAGAAAATTCGCGTTTGTTCCACACTTGTGTGGAGCGTGGTGGACACAAGTGCGGAGTAAACTGGACACAAGTGTGGAGCACGCTCGGCACTTGTGTGGAAGAAAGGTCGGTTGAGGGGGAAGTTGGAAGTTGATAGTTGAAAGATGAAAGTTGATAGTGGAAGCCGGAAGTTGGTTGTTAGATAGAATTTAGGCACGGAATACACGGGAAATCACAGCCTTTTGTTTTATACCTGATTGGTATAATCCTACCGTGAAGTTCCGTGTACTCCGTGCCTAAATATCTTAAGCTACTAACGAGAGTAGAGTTATTCTTTCTTCAGTGCTTCGAAGATGAGGTTTTCCAGTTCTTCGGCCAGCTCGGGGTTGTCGATGATGACTTGCTTGGCGGCATCGCGTCCTTGTGCCAGTTTGGTATCGTTGTAGCTGAACCAGGAACCACTCTTCTTAATGATGCCGAGGTTTACGCCCAGGTCGATGATTTCTCCACTGCGTGAGATGCCTTCGCCAAACATGATGTCGAACTCGGCTTTGCGGAAGGGAGGTGCCACTTTGTTCTTTACAATCTTTACCTTGGTGGGCTTGCCGATGACGTCTTCACCGTCTTTAATGGCGGTTCCGTTGTTGCGGATGTCGATGCGGACGGAGGCGTAGAACTTCAGTGCATTACCGCCGGTGGTTGTTTCGGGGTTGCCGAACATGATACCAATCTTTTCACGCAGCTGGTTGATGAAGATGCAGCAGGTGCGTGTTTTGCTAACGGCTGAGGTGAGCTTACGGAGGGCTTGTGACATCAGTCGGGCTTGCAGACCCACTTTGTTGTCGCCCATGTCGCCTTCGATTTCTGCCTTGGGGGTGAGGGCAGCGACGGAGTCGATGATGATGATATCGATGGCAGAGGAGTGAATCAGCTGGTCGGCAATCTCCAGTGCCTGCTCACCGTTGTCGGGCTGTGAGATGAGGAGGTTATCCACGTCTACACCCAGCTTGGCAGCATAGAAACGGTCGAATGCATGCTCGGCATCGATAAATGCAGCAATACCACCCATCTTCTGTGCCTCGGCAATGGCATGGATGGCGAGGGTTGTTTTACCGGAAGACTCAGGACCGTAGATTTCGATGATTCTTCCACGGGGATAGCCACCTACGCCGAGTGCGGCATTCAGCCCGATGGAACCGGTGGGGATTACTTCCATATCTTCTACTTCTTGAGCACCCATGCGCATGATGGAGCCTTTACCGAAGTCTTTCTCTATTTTTGCCATGGCGGCCTGAAGGGCTTTCAGCTTTTCGCTGTTTGAGTTGGCTGTCATGCCATCGCCTTCAAAGTTGAGTTCGTCTTTCTTAGCCATTAGTCTTGAATTTATGTTATTATGATTTACGATTTACGATTTATGATTTATGATTTATGATTTAGATTGTGTAGGGAAACTGCCATTGTCAATTAAACAATCTGTTCCGCGTGTTCTTTCGTCTTTACCTCTTTGGGGGAGATGATGCGTTCGATGGTTCCCTCTTCGTTGATGATGAAGGTGGTACGGAAGGTGCCCATGTACTTGCGTCCGCACATGCTCTTTTCACCCCACACGCCGAAGGCTTCTACCAGTTTTTTCTCTGTGTCGGCAATGAGCGGGAAGGGAAGCTCGTTCTTGGCAATGAATTTTTGGTGCGATTGGGCACTGTCTACACTGACGCCCACCACCTCGTAGCCTTCTTTCCGCAAGCGGGTGTAGTTGTCGCGCAAGTTACAAGCCTGAGCGGTACAGCCGGGTGTGCTGTCTTTGGGATAGAAGTAGAGTACCAGTTTCTTTCCTTTGAATTGGTCGAGACGAATCTCCTGACCGTTTTCGTCTACTCCTAAAACTTCCGGTGCTTTGTCTCCAATGTTCATAGTAATTGTTTAAAAAGATGTTTAGGTTGCAAAGATAGAGTAAATTCTTATATACCGCTAAGGAGTGAAAGATTTAATTTCCTATTTTTGCGGCGGAAATTGAATGGGAAGAAGTTGATAGTTGACAGTTGATAGTTGACAGTTGATAGTTGACAGTTGATAGTTGATAGTTGACAGTTGATCGTTGATAGTTGACAGTTGATAGTTGAAAGATGAAAGATGAAAGTTGGATTCCTTATTCTTCATTCTTCATTTCTTCCTTTATCTCCTCAAAAATCGAATTTGAAGACGTAAAAATAAACAGAAAACATGAAAAAGGTATTTGTTTCTCTTTGTATGGCCGGTGCTGTGTTGGGAATGGCATCGTGCGGAACAAGTAAGAGTGTAGCCGGATGGGATGCCATCGGCGGAGAGTGGAATATTATAGAGATTGACGGAAGAACCGTTGTGCCGGCTCCCGGACAGCCTTTTCCGTTTATAGGTTTCAATACGGCAGACGGCACGGCGTATGGCAATGCCGGCTGTAACAATCTTACGGGTAGCTTCGACTTGAATGCCAAGCCGGGAACCATCGACTTGAGCGGATTGGGTGCTACTCGCCGAATGTGTCAGGACATGACGCTGGAGCAGAGTCTGCTGGAGGCTTTTGGGAAAGTCAAGAGATATAAGTTAGCAGATGGAAAGAATCTGTTTCTGTGTGCCTCTTCCAACCGCCCTTTGCTGGTGTTGCAAAGGCGAGAAGCAGTGCTGTCGGTCAATCAACTGGCAGGTAAATGGATGATTGAATCGGTAGCCGGAAAGAGAGTGCCTACAGATATGGAGAACCGTCCGTTTATTGAGTTCGACCTTACCGGCGGAAAGGTGCATGGCCATGCCGGCTGTAACATCTTCAACGGCGAACTGGTGACAGATGCCAACCAATCTTCTGCCATCAGTTTTGCACAACTCATCACCACCATGATGTCATGTCCCGACATGGCAATCGAGAGCAGCATTCTGAACGCACTGAATCAGGTTCGTTCCTTCGGTCGGCTGGCCGGTGGTGGCATCGGTTTCTACGATGCTGAGGGCACACTGCTGATGGAGGCGAGGAAGTTAGGAAGTTGAAAGATAAAAGATGAAAGTTGGATTCTTCATTCTTCATTCTTCATTAGGTTTAACTTTCTGCTCCTCTAACTCCTCGAACCCCAAGCAATCACTCCATCTGCTTGTAATCCTTGGCCAGACCACCTTCGCTGGTCTCCTTGTAGAGAGAGGGAAGGTCGTTGCCGGTCTCCTTCATAACGGCTACAGCTTTGTCGAAAGAAACCCGATGGATGCCGTCGGTGAATGAAGAATAGAGGTTGGCGTCCAGTGCGCGGGCAGCCGCATAAGCATTTCGCTCGATACAGGGAATCTGAACCAGTCCGCAAACCGGATCGCACGTCATGCCCAAGTGATGTTCCAATCCCATCTCTGCCGCATACTCAATCTGTGCGGGACTTCCGCCAAAGAGTTGATTGGCAGCTGCCGATGCCATGGAGCAGGCTACTCCAACCTCGGCCTGACATCCGGCTTCGGCACCGCTGATGGAGGCGTTGTGCTTCACCACATTTCCGATTAGACCGGCAGTGGCCAGTGCTCGGAGGACACGAATGTCGCTGAACTCGCGCGTCTTGGCCAGGTGATAGAGTACGGCCGGCACCACTCCGCATGAACCACAGGTAGGAGCCGTTACGATGACACCACCCGAGGCGTTTTCTTCGCTGACAGCCAACGCATAGGCAAAGACCAGTCCTCTACTTTGCAGAGATGCCTTATAGCCACTGGCCTTGATGTAGTAGGCCGAAGCTTTACGACGAAGGTTGAGAGGCCCCGGTAGCACGCCTTCCGCATCGATGCCACGCTCCACGGCAGCTTTCATGGCACGCCACACCTCGGCAAGATAGTCCCAGATGTCGTTTTCCTCGCAATCTTTTACATATTCCCAGTAGTTCTTTCCGGTACGCTCGCACCAATTAAGAATCTCGGTCATGCTGTTCATCTCATAGACGTCCGGCGTCTCTATGCCGCTTCGCTCTCCTTCTTCGGCCAAAGCGCCTCCGCCTACACTGTAGACAATCCATTCTTCGGTCAATCGCTCTTCGCTGTCGAAAGAGACAAACTTCATTCCGTTGGGATGGAACGGGAGGAAGATTTTTGGTTGCCAGACAATCGTTACAGGGGCTGCCGGCTGTAAGGTCTCTTTGATGGCTGCATCGGTCATGTGACCTTTACCGGTCGCGGCCAGGCTTCCGTAAAGAGTTACTTCAAAGCGTGCAGCTTCGGGGTGGCGACTTAAAAAGAGTTCGGCTGCTTTACGCGGACCCATCGTATGACTGCTGGAGGGGCCTGTGCCAATGCGATAAAGTTCTTTGATGGATTTCATCTGATTTATGATTTATGAATTATCAACTTTCAACTATCAACTATCAACTTTCAATTATCAATGGTTTTAGCTCAAGTCGACTACCGTGATGCCTGCTCCACCGAACTGAACGTGCTCGTCTTGAAAGTGACGGACGCCCGGAACGGTTTGCAGATATTGACGAATGAGCGTGCGGAGTATGCCTGTGCCCGTGCCGTGAAGAATGCGCACCCGACTCATCCCGACCAGAATGGCATCGTCGATGAAGTAGGTGACGGCTTGCAGTGCTTCGTCTCCCCGCATACCTCTCACGTCGATGTCCTGCTTGAAGTGTAGCTTCTTTTCATACATGGCATCGTGCGTTTGCGTGCTGATGAAGGTGCTTTTGGTAGAGACGTCCGCCTGCTTGGGCTGAGCTTGGGTTTGTTCCAATCGCTCCAGCTTGACGGTGGTCTTGAGGCTGCCAAAGGCAACGACGGCATTCTTGCCGTTAATCTCCAGCACCTCGCCCACGCCGGTTTGTCCCTTCAGCTTGACGGAGCAGCCGGGTTTGATGCCGGCCAGTCGTTCCGCCTCTTTGCGGGCTGCCAAGGCGGCTTGCTCTTCTGCGGAGAGGGGTGAAGCGGCATCGGTTGCTTTCCGAGCCTTCTTCTCCTTCTTGCGGGCTTGCTTTTCTTGCAGCTTCTGCATTTGGCGGGCAATTTTGTCCGCTGTCTGTTGCTTGTCGAGGTTTTCCAGCGTGTCGCGGAAGTCGTTCAGCTCCTGGCGGGCCAGCTTGGTCTTTTCTTTCTCTGCCTGAGCCTCTTTGATGGAGCGGATGGTGTTTTCGATGCGCGCATTGGCCTCCTGCATCAGTCGTTCGGCCTCTTCCTTGGCTTGTCGGATGATTTCTTTGCGCGAGCGTTGCAATTCCTCGGCTTCGGTCTGATAACGGGCGATGGTTTCCTCCATTTGTTTCTCCCGCTGCCGGATGTTCTGTCGCTTGCTTTCCCAGTAGCGTTTGTCGCGTACGATGTCCTGCAGATACTTATCGCTCTGTATGTAGTCGCTGCCCACAATGTCCGAGGCGTCGGCGATGACCTCTTCCGGTAACCCTATTTTGCGGGCAATCTCCACGGCGAAGGAGCTGCCCGGCTGCCCAATCTGCAACTGGAACAGGGCTTGCATGAGGTGACGGTCGTAGAGCATGGCTCCGTTCACCACTCCTTCGTTGGCATCGGCAAAGTGTTTCAGGTTTTGATAGTGCGTAGTGATGACGCCGAAGGCTCCTTTCCGGTTGAAACGCTTCAGCACGGCCTCGGCAATGGCGCCACCTATCTGCGGCTCGGTTCCGCCACCAAACTCGTCGATGAGGATGAGGCTTTGGGCATCGCACTGCTTCATCGTCACTTTCATGTTAGTAAGATGGGAAGAGTAGGTCGAGAGGTCGTCCTCAATGCTCTGTTCGTCGCCAATGTCAATAAATATGCTGTTGAAGATGCCGGCGTGACTGCGTTCGTGCAAGGGAATGAGTAGTCCGCATTGCAGCATGTATTGCAGCAGTCCGACGGTTTTCAGACAGACAGATTTGCCTCCGGCGTTCGGCCCCGAGATGATGAGGATGCGTTGTTGACGGCTCAGCTCGATGTCCAGCGGGACTACCTGCTTGCCATGCTTCTTCAGCGAGAGTTGCAACAGCGGGTGGATGGCCTGCCGCCAGTCCAACACCTGCTCATTCTCCAGCGCCGGCATCAGGCCGCCCGTCTGCTCGGCCAGCAGTGCTTTGGCGCGAATGAAGTCAATCTCTGCCAGGAACTCATACGACAGCAACAGGTCGGGAATTTCCGGCCGAAGCTCATCGGAGAACTGCGTCAGGATGCGGATTATCTCCCTCCGCTCGTCGCTCTCCAGCTCTCGGATGCGGTTGTTGGCCTCGACCACCTCGGCCGGCTCGATGAAGACGGTCTTGCCGGAGGCCGATTCGTCGTGGACGATGCCGCGAATCTTGCGCTTCAGTGCCGGAGCAACCGGAATCACCAGACGCCCGTCGCGCATGGTCGGGGTGACGTCTTTCTCCACCAGACCGTCGTTTTGCGCGCTTCTCAGGATGTTGTTCAGCGAGCGGGAGATGCTGTTCATGGTTTGCGACAGCTCGCGGCGGATGCGTGCCAGCTCGGCAGAGGCATTATCTTTTATCTTGCCGTAAGGCGAAAGTATGGTGTTAATCTTCTGTATCAGTGCGGGGAAGACCAAAATGTCGCCCGCCAGTCTGTGCAGACGGGGGTAGCGTGTGGGCTGAGGCTCGTCGCTGCTGCCGGATGCCGCTGCCTCCTCATCCTCCTTCGTCAGGAAGCGGACAATGTCGCGAATGGTCTCCAGCGAACGACGCAAGTCGAACAACTCCTGCTCGTCGAGATACATGCCCTCCACCCGGATGCGGTGGAGCGACGGACGCACGTCGAAGAAGTGCTGCGCCGGAAAGGCATCCTCCTCCTGCAAAATGCGTACAAACTCGGCCGTCTGTTGCAGCCACTCCTCCACTTCGGCAAACGCGGTAGAGAAATGCATGTCGGCCACCCGCTCTTCACCCAGCGTGCTCAGGCACTTCTCCCGCAGTAGCTGCCGGATGTGGTCGAAACCTATTTTCTGTTCAAAGTTCTGTGGATATATCATAGGCGCAAAGATAGTGAATAATAGGGGAATCAACTTCCCTTTCTCGCGAAGTTGTTTTGATTTTATTTTCCCAAATATCATTTTGATAGCAAAAGGTGGGGTGAATACCCCTCGTTTGACCCCAAGATGACCGATTTTACCCCAAACGAGCCTCGTTTGATATTAAGATGCTCATCTTGGCTTCAAACGAGCCTCATTTGACCCCAAGATGGCCGTCTTGGCCTCAAACGAGTGTCATTTGACCCTAAGATGGCCGTCTTGGCTTCAAACGAGTGTCATTTGACCTCAAGATGGCCGTCTTGACTTCAAACGAGTCTCATTTGACAGAAGGACGGTCGTCTTGGCAGTAACCGAAACTCGGTTGCCCCCACGTTCCCTTGCCTGCCGCCGGTCGAGCCTGCAAAGCTTGCAGGAAATCGGGCCTCTTTTAAAAAAAGTCAGAATCAACTCTTGCGGAATTGAAAAAGATGCGTACCTTTGCAGCGCTTTCAGAGGAAAGCACTTCTGGAAAGAAGTTTTGGAGAGGTGGCAGAGTGGTCGATTGCGGCGGTCTTGAAAACCGTTGTACCGAGAGGTACCCGGGGTTCGAATCCCTGTCTCTCCGCAAATGAAGCGCAGATGGAAAATTCAATGTTACTTGAAGCTTCCATCTGCGCTCTCTTTATGTCCTAAGCATCTATCTGAGGAATTTGTGTTAATGCCGGTTCGGCCGGCGGCCTGAAGGCTTCGTTGCCGCAGGCGCTTCAGCAGGTGGCACTGGCATCCACCGATTTATAACATTGTAGGCACGGAGTGTACGAAATTTCACTGCAGCATTATAACCATTGGGGTGTATAATCAAGAGAAACAGTGAGTTTTGTGTACTCCGTGCCTACGATAAATGGCTGACACTTGGTCTGCCTGAAGAGCTTGTGCGGTTATGCTTTTTGAATCAGTTCCATGCCCTTCCGGATGGCCTCCTCGTTCATGGGGATGAGGTGGTGATGGCGTTCGGGGAGGGTCTTCTTCAGCCCTTTGATGACGCTCTCGAGACTGACCATGGGTTTGAGTTTGAGCAATCCGCCCAGCACAATCATGTTGAAAGCCTTGGCGTTCTTCATTTCGTTGGCCGCATCCATGGCGTCGATGCGATAGACGTGAATGTCCTTGCGCGTGGGCGGTTGGATGATGCCGTATCCGTCGTAGATGAGTATTCCGCCGGGCTTCACTTTGCTCTCGAACTTTTCCAGTGAAGGTTGGTTGAGGATGATGGCCGCATCGTATCTGCTGAGGATGGGCGAGGAGATTTTCTCGTCGCTAACGATAACGGTAACGTTGGCCGTTCCGCCTCGTTGCTCGGGTCCGTAAGCCGGCATCCAGGTTACTTCCTTGCCTTCCATCAGTCCGGAGTAGGCCAGAATCTTGCCCATGGAGAGTACGCCTTGTCCTCCGAAGCCTGCTATGATGATTTCTTCTTTCATTGCGTGTTTCTTTTAAGTTGAGGGGGTTATTTGTCTTTCAAGTCGCCCAGCGGATAGAATGGGAACATGTTCTCTTCCATCCATTTGTTGGCTTTTTCGGGTGTCATCTTCCATCCTGAGTTGCAAGTGGATACAATTTCCACGAGGTTGCTTCCCTTGCCTGCCAGCGAGTTCTCGAAGGCTTTGCGAATGGCTTTCTTTGCCTTGCGGATGGCCGGAACAGATTGCACACTCTGTCGGGTGACGTAAGCAGTGCCTTCCAGTCCGGCGGCAATGTCGGCCATCTTCAGCGGATAGCCATGCAGCTGCACGTCGCGTCCGTAGGGGCAGGTAGCCGTCTTTTGACCGATGAGAGTGGTGGGGGCCATCTGTCCGCCCGTCATTCCGTAGATGGCATTGTTGATGAAGATGATGGTAATGTTTTCTCCTCTGTTCAGGGCGTGAATGGTCTCTGCCGTACCGATGCAGGCCAAGTCGCCGTCGCCCTGATAAGTGAAGACGAGTCGGTCGGGCCAAAGTCTCTTGATGGCTGTGGCAACGGCAGGTGCTCGTCCGTGAGCAGCTTCTTCCCAGTCGATGTCCAGGTAATTGTATGCAAACACGGCACATCCTACGGGCGATACTCCTACGGTTTTTTCCTCCATGCCCATCTCCTCAATGACTTCGGCAATGAGTTTGTGTACAACGCCGTGGCTACAGCCGGGGCAGTAGTGCATCGGGGTGTCGTTCATCAGGGTGGGTTTCTTGTAGACCAGATTTTCGGGCTTGATGATATCTTCTTTAGTCATAGTCTTCTCCTTTATCTGTTAGTGAATCGAATAAAGAACTCCATTATCTTGACGAAGATGGCTGCACTGCATACGTAGATGAAGAGCTTAAAATCGTCTTTCGCTACAAAGTAGACGATGACACTTGCGGCAGCCAGTATCAGGAAGAGGATGTTTAATATGTTTCTTATCTTGTCGGGATTCATGGTGTGCTTACTTGATTAGTTTTTCTTTCAGTGCATTAACAATCTCATCGGGGTCGGGCACGATGCCTCCCAGTCGGCCAAAGTGCTCCACGGGTGTTTGTCCGTTTACGGCGAGGCGGACGTCTTCTATCATCTGTCCGGCGTTCAGCTCCGTAACCAGTATACCTTTCACCTTGGAGGCATAGTTGGCAATGGCTTGCTTGGGGAAGGGCCAGAGGGTGATGGGACGAAGGATGCCGACCTTAATGCCCTCTTCGCGTGCCATTTCCATGGCTTTTTGACCGATGCGCGCCATGGAGCCGAAAGCAACAATGAGATAATCGGCATCGGTACAGTTGATTTCTTCAAAACGAACCTCATTCTCTTCGATGAGCTTGTATTTGGCTTGATAACGAAGGTTGTTCTTCTCCATCTCTTCCGGCTTCAGCTCCAGAGAGGTGATGATGTTGGGACGACGCTCTTTCTTGCGTCCGTTGGCAGCCCACGGGCATTGGGCAATCACTTCTTCTTCGGTACGACGTGGCTTTTGCGGAGGGAGCACCACCTTCTCCATCATTTGCCCGATAACTCCATCAGCCAGAATGATGGCCGGGTTGCGATACTTAAAAGCCAACTCGAAGCCCAGTCCTACAAAGTCTGCCATCTCTTGTACCGATGCGGGAGCCAGCGCAATCAAACGATAGTCACCGTGTCCGCCACCCTTAACCGTCTGGAAGTAATCGGCTTGACTGGGCTGTATGGTTCCCAATCCGGGGCCTCCACGCATGACGTTGACAACGAGGCAGGGCAGCTCGGCACCAGCCAAGTATGAAATGCCTTCTTGTTTCAGACTGACACCGGGACTGGACGACGATGTCATAACCATCTTGCCACTGCCGGCACCTCCATATACCATATTGATTGCCGCCACTTCACTCTCAGCCTGCAGCACCACCATGCCGGTAGTTTCCCAAGGCTTCAGCTCGGCAAGTGTTTCCAGAACTTCTGATTGAGGGGTAATGGGGTAGCCAAAGTAACCATCGGCACCACAACGAATGGCGGCATGGGCAATGGCCTCGTTTCCCTTCATGAGTACTACTTCTTCTGCCATAATCATTCAACTTTTACTTTATAAACCGAGATACAGCCGTCGGGACAAACCATGGCGCACGAAGCACAGCCGTTGCATGTATCTTCTAAAATCTGATGGGCATAGTTATACCCTTTTACATTCACCTCACGAGTGAGGGCTATAACGTTGAGCGGACAAGCCACCACGCAGAGGTTGCAGCCTTTGCAACGCTCGGTGTCGACTACGATAGCTCCTTTAATCTTTGCCATAACAAATGATTTATACTGTTTATTTCTAATTCTTATTTATTGGTTGTACATATCTTTGTTGAAGAAGTTAAGTATGTCCATCAACATACTGCGGGCTTCAACAGCCGGACTTTCGGCATTCAGCTCAATGGCATATTGATAATTATTGAGCGCTTGTTGCCAGTTTCCTGTTTTTCGGTAAGCATTTCCAAGCAGATAGTACACCTCGTCCTGATTTGGACAATTCTCAGCCAACATCTTGTTCAGCCGACCAATGGCCTCCTCAGTTTCACCTTTTTGAATCAGTTCTTTGATGTACAGTACTTGCTCCATCCCGGTTAGCTTACTTTATAATATACGTGACAAAGATAGTTCTTATTTAGGAGAAAGTGAGAGAACTTGTTTTGATTTTCTTGAAAAAGTTGTTTCTTCACTTCTGTGAGCACTCATTTTGGGGTTGTATTTCTTTTTCAGAGGAGTATTGCGTGCTATATGACCCCAAGAAGGGAAAGAGAATCTACAAGAAACTTCAAAGGAATAGAATAAGAAAACCAAAACAACTAAATTAGAAACTAATACCCAACCCCAATGAATAAAAAGTGGGACGGTTTTCATTCTCAAGTAATTTATAGCGTTGTGTTAGGTAACTTCCTACTTTAAATGATAGGCTTGCAAACCAGTAATTGAGATTTAAGCCAGCTTGCCAGGAAGGATAGGCCGGATAATACACATCCCTCAATAGTCCCATTTTCTCACCCAAGTGTCGACATGTAAAAGCATATTTAACATTTACTCCGGCAAATACATCTAATGAGAGTCGTTTAATTATTGGGAAACTATATCCTCCTACAAGTGACGCTCCCATTCCTTTCTCCTTAAGATTGAGATTATGACAATGTACTCTACTCCAGTTAGTAACAGAACCGGCTGAAATATACGAACCGCTATCGTATTCAAACCAGTACATGCTAAGGCTCGGCTCAATAAACCAGTTCTTCTTCAGATACCATTTATAGAATAGTTCAAGATTTTTATTCTCAATTTTATCAACTCTATATGTACCTTTTTCTCCCCCTCCATCGTCCAATACCCAATCTATGGCATAACGAACCCCGATTCTGTTTTTCTGTTTTTCTTGAGCTGAAACACTGATTGCTAATAGAATAAGTAAAACTATAACAAGATTTCTTTTCATAATATTTTTTATATTAAGGTGAATACTATTCTGATACTTTCTCAGCAAAGTTATAAACCATGTTTCTGACAGCACCGGTAGTTCCTAAAGGAGAACTCCAATATGGAGTATATATATGGTCTGTCGGAGGAATTTCTCCGGCCTCATCGAAACTTGCAGCTGTTTGTGTTCTGACTAAATAGAAAACATCGTCTTTGGTGCAATAAGTATTCCCCCATTTCATGCCAAAGTAGGTTCTTGTTTCTTGGGAAAGTGTTATATCCATCTCGTCTTCTCCATTAGGAACAAATAGTTCCGGTGGGTTGGAATAATACTCTTCTTCACTTACTTTGTAACTATCGTTCCAGCGACAATGCATTTTAATGTCATTAGATTCTATTTTATATCTATCGATTAAGAAATAGTGAACATTAGTTTTTCCCTCTGTGGCAGAATTACTTTCCATAAGTGAATGAATACAAACAGGAGATCCGTTTCTTACGTAAGCCAAAACGGTGGAGAAACTATAAGAAGAAGACTCTGTATAGGAAAGCTTTGCCCAGTTAAGGGCTGACCTTAAGTCGCTCATATCGACTACCGTAGATTCTGCCCCATAAGTTACTCCCATAATATTTTGTCCTAAATAGGCTAAATATGCAGCAGTATAATCCATACCTTCTGCACTGTTCATGCTTTCTGCCATTTCTTTCCAAATGCCAGTAGTAAAAGTGGAAATATCTGGGAGCTCACTCACATCCTTGAGTGGTCGTAATGCTGTTGGTAATATACAATCTCTTGGATTGTTTTTTCTAAAAGAGTAAATGATTTGTGCAACAGCAACAACATTACAGCCTACTTTGGCATTGACCAAATTTCCTAATGTATCTATTTTGAGTGGTGTATATTGATTCCAAGGAGTATCTTGCCACCATTGAGTTTCTAAAATATGTGGAATCTTGATTGTGTTCTCTTCATAGATTGTATCTTCAGGAATCCACATTCCGACAACATAACCTTCATTGTCGTTTGTAGAGTATGTTGCTAAATTTTCACATCTAACTTTGGGCTTAAGAAAACTCCATATTGAATTTTTCTCTGTATTATTACTGTTGCGTATGCTCTTTATATAACTCAATAAACCTTCTACAGAAGAATCATAAATACCAGATGCGCTTGTCTCAAATTCTCCATTGTCAGAGGTCATCATTGTAGGTGATAATCGCTGATCTCCTGAAATAACATCCCATCCTTGTGTATATTGTACGCAATAAGCTAGTGTATCCCCTTCGCGGATAAGGGGTAGTGTGTTTTCTACTTTATCTGCTTTCTTTACTAGTCGTAAATAATCCCAAAGCATTTGATTTGAAACTTTGTAATCTTCTTCCTCACTAGATGAGATGAAATTGCGTGTTTGTACACACAACTGTTTGGCTGGCAAGCTATTCAAAACTTCATTCTGTGAACAAGATGTAAATATCATTACCCCTAGGATAAATAATATTCTGCTATAATAAGTACGCATGGCATTATATATTTAGATGCAAATGCAAAATTAGGAATAATATTGAAAAGTTTATTGACATGAAGAAATAATTTGCATTTTTGATTTCTGGCGCTTCTCATTTACTTACCACATACTACTTCTTTTGGGGAGCCTTTATCTTTGTTAGTCACTTATATGGCTCACCATGCTCCTCAGTGAGAAAATATATATTCGAAAGCTCTACCAAAGAATGCGTAAATTAAATCGGTTCTTAGTTTTTTAACGCTTATGAATTTCCGAGTTAACATTTAAATTTCCTCTACCTCCACGCGAGAGAATTTTTGTTACCAGGCGTGGTAAATTTTGCAACCTCGCGAGAAAGTGAAAATCGGCTCCCTATCTTTCTATTACAAACGGTACGTTTTAAATGTTAATTCCAAATGCCAATGCTCAATAGAAACTTATCAATCCGATACCTTCCTCTTGTGACATAGCTCTCTTTGTTTGTATAGTTACAGAGTATTGCGGAAGATAGAATTGTGCAGTAAGGTGGAATCTCTAATAGGATAGGTACATAAAAAGAGAGTTCTCACCGAAGTGAGAACCCTCTGAAAAAAACTGTATAAATGAAAAAAAAGTTTCTTTATTTGCTGATGGCAATCTTTTCAACTCTGCGTTGGTGACGGCCTCCCTCAAAAGGTGTCTTGAAGAACTTCTTCATGATGAGGTCAGCTTCTGTGTTGGTAACAAAACGACCCGGCATAACCAGTACGTTTGCATCGTTGTGCTGACGAGCCAATTCTGCGATGTCACTGTTCCAGCAAAGGGCAGCACGGATGCTTTGGTGCTTGTTCAGCGTCATGCTGATACCGTTTCCGCTACCGCAAATAGCGATACCTTTGGCGCATTCGCCTGCTTCGATGGCTTTAGCCAACTCGTGAGCGAAGTCAGGATAATCTACACTCTCCGGTGAGTAAGTACCGAAGTCTTTATATTCAACACCTTGGGCATCAAGCCACTGTTGCACATACTGCTTCAACGCAAACCCGGCGTGATCGCAGCAAATTCCAATTGTGTTCATTGTATTAAATGTATTAGGGTGCCGGCAGTGTAAAGTGCCGACACGCAATTATTATTATAACATTGATTTTACTTGATTATAAACATTCTCTGCATTGAAACCGAGCTTCTCGTCCAACACCTTATAGGGAGCTGAGTAACCGAATGACTCCAATCCCCAAATCTTACCGTTGGCACCAACCAGCCCCTCAATGGTAACAGGCAGACCCGCGGTCAGACCGAATATCTTGGCTCCTGT
This sequence comes from Bacteroides sp., assembly GCA_017621035.1. Taxonomy (GTDB): domain Bacteria; phylum Bacteroidota; class Bacteroidia; order Bacteroidales; family Bacteroidaceae; genus Bacteroides. The sequence goes on from JAGATY010000089.1 coordinate 46,652, forward strand.
AGGCAGGATACTCTCTTGGTACTCTTTGCTTTGGGTGCGGAACAGACCTTCTGATGGTGCAGAAACAATGCGTACCTTTACACCATCCTTGCGTAACAACTCGGCTCCGGCTACCAGTGTAGAAACTTCTGAACCGGAAGCAACCATGATAACATCGGGATTTTCGTCAGAACCGGTAACGATATACGCACCTTTCACAGCTTGTGTGTGGTCGTTGCCTGCCGGTAGGCTGTTCACGTTCTGGCGAGAGAGTACCAAAGCAGTCGGCGTATCCATGTTTTCGATAGCCAATTTCCAAGCAACAGTGGTTTCGTCTGCATCTGCCGGACGAAGTACCAAAGTTGAGTTCTTGCCCTTATGGTTCTTCAACTTCTCCATCAGTCGAAGCTGAGCCTCTTGTTCCACCGGTTCGTGAGTCGGGCCATCTTCGCCAACACGGAAAGCATCGTGTGTCCAAATAAACTTGATGGGGATTTGCATCAAGGCTGCCATACGGATGGCCGGTTTCATGTAGTCAGAGAATACAAAGAATGTACCGCAAGCTGCAATGACACCACCGTGCAACATCATACCGATACAACAGCAAGCCATTGTCAGTTCGGCTACACCTGCTTGCAGGAAGGCACCACTAAAATCTCCCTTTACAAAAGCTTTGGTTTTCTTCAAGAAACCATCAGTCTTGTCCGAGTTGGAGAGGTCTGCAGAAGAAACAATCATATTCTCTACCTGTTCTGCCAGCAGACCAAGCACATTGGCCGATGCTACACGGGTAGCAACATCAGGTTTCTGTGTCAGGCCTTCCCAATTTATCTCGGGAGCTTTGCCGGAGAAGAAATGCTCCAACTTAGCTGCTTTCTCCGGATTCTTGGCTGCCCAAGCAGCTTTGATGGCATATTGTTCAGCTACAATCTTTTTCAACTCTTCGTTACGCTTGGCGTACAATTCAGCCACTTCGGGATAGATGATAAACGGATTCTCAGGGTCACCTCCCAGGTTCTTGATGGTGTTAACATAAGCATCACCACCCAACGGAGCACCGTGTGTGCCGCAATCCATTTCGTAGCTGCTACCATCTGCACGGCGACAGCCCTTACCCATGATGGTGCGACCGATGATAAGCGTAGGACGTTCGCTTTCTGCCTTGGCTTCTTTCAACGCTTCGCGAATGGCATCTGCATCGTTACCATCTATTGTAATAACTTTCCAACCCCATGCTTCATATTTCTTGCCGGTGTCTTCGGTTGTTACTTCAGCTGTGGTAGTGGAGAGCTGTATTTCATTGGCATCATAAAACATGATGAGGTTATCCAATCCCAATGTTCCGGCAATACGACCGGCACCTTGTGAGATTTCTTCTTGTACGCCACCGTCGGAAATGTAGGCATAGATGGTTTGCGGCATAACTTCGGGGAAACGTGCCTTCAGGAACTTAGCTGCAATGGCTGCACCTACGGCATACGCATGCCCTTGGCCAAGGGGACCGGAAGTATTCTCTACACCACGCATGATATTGCGTTCTGGGTGTCCCGGTGTCGGGCTGCCCCATTGACGGAACGATTTCAACTCTTCTATGGTGAATTTGCCGGTCATGGCTAATGTTGCATAAAGCATAGGTGACATGTGTCCCGGGTCAAGGAAGAAACGGTCACGACCTTCCCATGCCGGATTTTCCGGGTCATGTATCAAGAACTCTGAGTAAAGCACATTGATGAAGTCGGCACCACCCATAGCTCCTCCGGGGTGACCCGATTTGGCCTTCTCAACCATGGAAGCAGCAAGAATACGAATGTTATCTGCTGCTAGGTTCATAAGTTTTTTGTCGTTCATATAGATGTTTTTTAGTCTTAAATGCTTGCTTGTGGCAGGTGTATTCTACCTGCATTCTAATTTTAACACGACAAAGATAACTCTTTATGTGAAAACCGCAATATTGTTTATACTTCTTTTTTTATAAGAAGTTGTTTTTTGTCTAAAACCTTCTGATTTTTTCCTCTCGATGCCGCAAAAAATAAAGACGGGTAGCCAAAATGTCACGTCTCACAAAACAAAAAAACTCGCTAGACCCGGAGTGATACCGGAACTAGCGAGTAGACGGGCTTTCGACCCTTAAAATGTGAAGTATAATTTATTCAAGTCTGCGTGCTCCATCACTGATGACAACGTCATAAATCTTCGGGCTACGTCCAAACTTCTTTAAGAAGTCTTCCTTAGCTTTTTCCACGAAGGTGCCATACAATTCCTCTTTCACCAGATTAATAGTACATCCGCCGAATCCGCCACCCATCACACGCGAACCGGTTACACCACAGTCAAAAGCCAAGTCATTCAAAAAGTCAAGCTCTTCACAGCTCACTTCGTAAAGCTTGCTCATACCCTGATGTGTCTCATACATTTTTTGTCCCACGGTCTCATAGTCACCTTTCTTCAGTGCTTCGCAAACGTCAAGCACGCGCTGAATCTCCTCGATGACATATTCTGCACGCATGTAATCTTCCTCACTGATGTCAGCCTTGGCTTCATTTAGCATTTCCGGGGTACAGTCGCGCAAGAACTCAACTTCAGGATGCTTCTTCTGGATGGCTGCTACCGCATTTTCACAGCTCTGACGACGTTTGTTGTAAGCGGATGAGGCCAATTCATGTTTTACTACAGAGTCAACCAAAACCAGTTTGTAACCTACCGGCTCAAAGGGGAAGTATTCATACTCCAATGAGCGGCAATCCAGTCGGATGAGGCTTCCTTTTTTTCCGAAAACCGATGCAAACTGATCCATGATGCCACACTTCACACCGCAATAGTTATGTTCAGTAGCCTGACCCACTTTAGCCAGTTCAAACTTATCTATCTTGTTTTCACCGAAAAGGTCATTTAGTGCATACGCATAAGTGCTCTCCAGTGCTGCAGAAGATGACATGCCGGCTCCCAGAGGTACATCGCCTGCAAAAGCAGTATTGAATCCCTTTACCTCAACGCCTCGCTTAATCATTTCGCGGCATACACCAAATATATAACGTGCCCAGCTGGCGCGAGGAGCATCTTCTTCATTCAGGCCAAACTCAACGTAGTCTTTCAAATCAATGGAATAGGCTTTTACCTTGTCTGTTCCGTTGGGTCTGACCTCAGCAATCATTCCTTTGTCTATTGCACCGGGAAAAACGAATCCGCCATTATAATCTGTGTGCTCACCAATAAGGTTGATGCGGCCGGGCGATGCGTAAACGGCTCCGGTCTTTCCATCGAAATGCTTGATGAAACGGCTTCTTACAAATTCTATATCCATGATATTCAAATTTTTAAGGTGTATATTTGTCTGATAACTCTAATTATTCAACCGGAATATCCTTGTTGACATTTTTGCAACCGATCAGTGCATAGTAGAGCATGTAACCCAAACATACTGCTACCAACCAGTAGCTGGTCATGTAAGTTGTCACGTCAGCGATACCGTTCTGAATCAGCGGTAATACACCACCACCAACAACCATCATCATGAAGATACCGGAAGCCTGTGCGGTATATTTACCCAAACCTTCTACAGCCAGGTTGAAAATGCCACCCCACATAACTGAAGTGCACAAACCGCAGAGTACCAGGAACATGGCGCTAACAGGAACCTCTTTCAGCATGAAGCTTCCTTCTGCGTAGCCCGGCATGGAAACCTTGATGGTATCAGGCATAAAGATAGCCAATACTACCAATGCGATACCTACTACTGATGCAACAATCAGCTGTGTACGGCTAGAAACCTTGCCACTGATGAAGCTACTGATGGTACGGCCTACCAACATCAGCAACCAATACATGGCTGCAATAGCACCGGCAACCGAAGCAGCACCTTCACCCAAACCTGTAGCAGGGTCAGCCAAATAGAAAATCATAGTTCCGGGGATACCTACCTCAACACCTACATAAATAAAGATGGCAATCACACCCAGTACAAAGTGACGGAAGCTCCACGGACTGTGGGGAGCCTTGGTAGCAACAGCATCTTTACCCTTCTTGATGTGAGGTTCAGGAATCTGTACCATATAAATAATGAGGAATGCCACAACGAAAATGCCCATAGCAATGAACAGCAGCGGGTTTACGTCTGCAATAGAGGTAGATGAGGTGATGGCACCAATCAAAGCACCTACGAAAAGCGGGGTAAGAGTACCGGACAGTGAGTTCAGTGAACCACCAATCTGAACCAACTGATTACCACGGTTTCCACCGCCACCCAGCAAGTTTAACATGGGGTTTACCACTGTGTTCAGCATACATACACAGAAACCGCAGATGAATGCTCCCAGCAGATATACACAGAAACCGGTTGTAACGCTACCGCCAACAAGACCGGACAGATACTGTACAAACAGACCTACGAAACCAACGGCCATTGCTGTCAGAGCCGTCTTCTTATAACCAATCTTCTCCAACATCTTACCGGCGGGAATACCCATGAACAGGTAAGCCAAGAAGTTCATGAAGTTACCCAACATACCCAATATACCGGAGTCGCCGAACTGGCCTTTCCATATGGTGCCGATGGGGGCAGCAAGATTAGTAACGAAAGAAATCATTGCAAACAAGAAGCACATGGCTACAATGGCAACGATATTACCATTTTGTTTTTGTTGTGTCATAATCGTAAAGATATTAGTTTATAAATTAGTTAATTAGTCAAATTGATTCGTCTACATCAAACTTGTAGATGGTTACTTGCTGATACTCGTCACCAGGTAGCAGTACGGCTGATGGAAAGTGAGCTTTGTTGGGGGTGTCGGGGAAGCATTGTGCTTCAAAGCAGATGGCACTGCGAGCCGGGAATGTGGCCCCGTGGGCACCTTCAAAGCCATTCAGCCAGTTGCTGGTGTAGAGTTGCAATCCGTTCTCGGTGGTGTATACCTCCATCCGGCGTTTGCTCTCTTTGTCAACACAAGTAGCTGCTAATGTCAACTCTCCGGCTTCGGTTTTGTTCAAAACATAACAGTGGTCATATCCTGCACCATATTTTAACTGAATAAAATCATCGTTGATGCGTTCGCCTACGGTATGTGGAGTGCGGAAGTCCATGGGGGTACCGGCCACTTTCAGGATTTCTCCGGTAGGAATCGAAACCTCATCCATAGGTGTGTAGAAGTCGGCATTGATAGTAACTACATAGTCTTCAATGGATGGGGTGGGGGTGGCTATACCATGCAGGTTGAAGAAACCGTGACTGGTCAGGTTGACGACGGTAGCCTTGTCTGTTGTGGCCTTGTACTCAATGACCAAAGCGTTCACCTCCTCTTCCAACCGATAGACCATTTCTACTTCCAGATTCCCGGGAAAACCCTCTTCGCCATCCGGACTGGTGTAGCTGAAGATGATGGTTGACTCATCCGGTTGTACGGCATCCCAAACCTTGGTGTGGAATCCGGTCGGTCCTCCGTGCAAAGAGTTGGGGCCATTGTTGATGGTCAGTGTGTGCTCTTCGCCATACAGGGTGAATTTTCCTTTGGCAATGCGGTTGGCATATCTTCCTACGGTAGTGTTAAGGAATGGTTCCGGACTGTGGATGACGTGCTCAATGCTGTCATGTCCCAGAACAACGTTGGCATACTCACCGTTCTTGTCGGGCACCATAATAGAAAGTATGGTGCAGCCATAGTTGGTAACAGCTACCTCCATGCCATTTTTGTTTCTCAGTATATATAAATCGGTAGACTTATCTTGAATGGTCTTTTGGAAATCAGCCCGGTTTAATCCGGACTTATTATTTTCTGTGGAAGTCGTGCTTGACATAATGGTATCGTTTAAATTTCTTGCAAATAAAGAGAAATTCTTTTGTTCTCCAAAGCAAATCTAGGGAATTTTTTTGTATGTTTGTTCCCGTGAAACGCCAAAAAGAAATAGTATTGTTGAAAGTTCTAATTCATGCATAAATTGTATCCTCTTAAATTTGAGCCTGTTCTAAAGCAGACACTTTGGGGTGGTGACAAGATTTTTTCATATAAACATATAGATGAAGTACTGCCAAATGTAGGCGAAAGTTGGGAACTGTCGGCTATTAAGGGCAGTGAATCCATTGTGGCCAACGGCTCAGAAAAAGGTACTACTTTGTCTGAATTGCTTGCAAAGTACAAGGGTGACTTGGTGGGCGCATCCAACTATGCCCGCTATGGCAATAAATTCCCCCTGCTGGTGAAGTTTATCGATGCCAACAAAGACCTCTCCATTCAGGTGCATCCCAACGATGAATTGGCTATGAAACGCCACGATTGTGCCGGCAAGAACGAAATGTGGTACGTGGTGGCAGCCGATGAAACGGCCAAGCTTATCCCCGGCTTCTCACGCCACATCACCTCTCAAGAATATAAAAACAGAGTGCATGACGGTACTCTGATTGATGTACTTCAGACGGTACTGGTTAAGACCGGCGACGTCTTCTATGTGCCTGCCGGACGTGTGCATGGCATTGGTCCCGGTGTCTTTATCCTTGAAATTCAGCAAACTTCCGACATTACTTATCGCATCTTCGACTATGGTCGGAAAGATAAAAACGGACGGCCGCGTGAGTTGCACACCGACTTGGCCATGGAGGCCATCGACTTCTCTGAGGTTCAGGACAATTTCCGCACCGAGTATGAGCACAAACAGAATGAACCTATCGAGCTGGTGGCAACTCCAGATTTCACTACTTCGGTATATGACATGACGGAGAGCATCACTTGCGACTACTCGGAATTGGATTCCTTTGTCGTATTAGTCTGTGTGGAGGGTAGCTGCCGACTGCTGGACGATGTGCAAAACGAGCTGGATATGCACGCCGGCGAAACTGTACTCTTGCCGGCAACCACTCGCGAACTGACCGTTCTTCCGGCAGACGGAGGCGTAAAGTTTCTGGAAACATACGTGTGATAGTAGATTTAACTTTCGCAAGCTCAACTTTTTTGCAGTTATCTTTCCACTTTCAACTCTTAAGGTGTCATCCTCTGTTTCTCTCTGTCTCCTCAGATTTGCTTGCAGAAGTTGACCTATTAAAGTTTCTCTTTCCCCAGCGTACACTCCGGTGCACAATGTCAAACAGGAAGAGCCCGATGTCAATCAGCTGCATGATTTTGTTGATTTTGCTGCCGGTCTCAGCCGTTGGGGCATAGAACTTGCGGGCAGAGTTTCTGATAAACTCCTGCTGAGTACGGATGGCCTCCAGCGTCTTCTGCTTCTCGGCACGGATGCCCTCCAGTGTTGGTTCATTGCTAAGGGGTGACGGCTGCTTCATGGCTTCTCTATTTTTCGGTGGATTCTGCATCGCTGAACAATCCTGAAATAAACTTGACGATGGGGTTGGCAATTAGCTGCTTGCGCAATAATAGGATAAAAGCAATAATGGTCAGAACCAAAATGGAAACTATCCCGAAACTCCCCATCAGCCCTCCCACCACCGGCTCCAGTATATAGGCCAAGGTAAAGGAGAGATAGAAAAGAAACATGATTCCCAAAGTGCTGATGATGAGCACTAACAGCAATGTGGATAGCAATACACTCAATTTCTCTATCACCTCCAGCCGTGTATATCTTTTTTGCAGTTCTATGTACTGCTTGCCGGCTTCCCATATCTCTAGAAACCTCTCTGTGAAAGAATTATTGGAACTCATCTGGTTAAGTCTTAGGATGGTGCTATCAGTTCAACAATCTACTTCTTCTTTTGTTTAAGGCAAAATACTATGGGAATGGTTTAAATTAGTAATATTTAACGAGGTGCTTAATGCCTTGATAACGGGTATTACCGTATTTTTGCACCCGTTGTTTAAAAGAGGTAAATGAAATACTTTAACAAACTATTGGGAATGTGCCTGCTGTACATGGCGTGCTTGTTGACTTCGTGCATCAACAGTGAGGACGACCTGCATGGTAAGTGGCAACTGAAGTACGACGAAACGGGTACTACCCATGCACAACATGCCGACAGCCTCTTTTATAATTTCCAAAAAGGCAGCTTTTCGCAGCTCTGTTTACTGAAAGATGGCACTTACGAGACGTTTTTTGGTAATTATGCTTTGAAAGATGCTGAAATTTCTATTATTTTGCTGCCCGAAAGTCTGGAACACTGGATTTATTCCGACTATGTAGGCTGGGAAGAGGGGGTGAGAACCTTTAAAATAGTGGAACTTTCTTCCGATGTTCTGCGCCTGCAATACGAGGGCAAAGAGATGGGCTTCCGACGTTATTGAAAGAAATTTATTTAACAAAAACGATAAGAGAATGAGAAAATTGACAGTTTTTGGATTGGGATTGTGCCTGGTATTGGGCGTCTCTTCCTGTAAGACAAGTGAAAGTGCTTATAAAAAAGCATATGAGAAGGCAAAACAACAAGAGTTGGCTGAACCGCAAGTGACTGCACCTGCTCAAGAAGTAGTTCCCGTAGCTGCTGCACCCGCAGAACCGAAAGTGGTTGAAACTGCATCTGCCGGTGTACGTCAAGAGAAGGTAACAGTTGTATCAGGTAATGGTGCACTGAGCGATTTCAGCGTAGTAGCCGGTAGCTTCGGATTGAAAGCTAACGCAGAAAACCTGAAGAACTTCTTGGATAGCGAGGGCTACAGTGCAGTGGTAGTCTTTAATGCCGAAGCAACCATGTATCGTGTCATCGTTAGCACATTTGCCGACAGAGCTTCTGCAGCAGCTGCTCGCGATGCTTTCAAGGCTAAGTATCCCGCCCGTAAGGACTTCCAGGGAGCTTGGTTGCTCTACCGTCTCAACTAATATTGGGCTGGCGACATCACTGAAAAGTGAATGTGCCAACTAGATTGTTTAGGCACGGAATGCGCGGAAAATCATAGGTTTTACACCTGAATGGGTGTGAATCATCTGTGAAAACCCGTGTAATCCGTGCCTAAAATATTTTATTTCCTCCTCCTACCATCGCCCTATCTTCTCCCTTATCTCTAGTATATTTGTTCAATACTGCTTCGATATTTATTCGCTAAAGTGCTGATATTCCAGGGAAATAACAAAGGTATATCGAAGCAGTATTGAATGTATGACGGCGTGGGTACCTTTCGGGTAGGGGTAGGATAAGGGTAGGGTAGGGATAGGGCAGGGATAGGGTAGGTGTTGAGTAGGTATTGGGTAGGTATTGAGTGGGTGTTGAAAGATGTCTCGGAAAGACTCGGAAATCGGCTCGGGGAAAAGTGTTTAGGCGGACTCTTAAAAGAAGTTATAAAACGAATTTAAAAACTTTTTCGACCGGAATAGTTTTTTAACTTTGCAACCTATTCTATTAAGGCCTCAACTTTCGCAAGTAAGTTTAGGGAGATAAAGGTAGATAAAAGGAGATAAAGGCTGATGGATAATTTTGAATGATGAATTTTGAATGATGAATGATGAATTTGGAATTATCTGTGTTTTGGCATTTGTCTACCCGAAGAGTGAAACGATATCTTCATTTAACTCCCTTACCTCCACAGAGTTGAGCTTGCGAAACTTAAATTAAGACGAATTATGCAACACGACTTTTTACTAGACGCCATACGAGCAGCACTGCTTGCCGGAGACAAAATCCTTTCCATATATGATGACCCATTGTCAGACTTTCAGGTGGAGAAGAAGGCGGACAACTCTCCTTTGACCATTGCCGACAGAAAGGCTAATGAGGCTATTACCGACATCTTGCGCAACACTCCTTACCCGATATTGAGTGAGGAGGGGAAGATGATGCCTTATGAGGAGAGAAGTTCTTGGGAGACTTTGTGGGTGGTAGACCCCCTGGATGGAACCAAGGAGTTTATCAAACGAAATGGGGAGTTTACGGTAAACATCGCTTTGGTGCACCATTCCGTGCCGGTGATGGGGGTGATATACCTGCCGGTCAAACGAGAACTCTACTTTGCAGCAGAAGGACTAGGTGCCTATAAGTTGGAACAGGTGACTGCTAGTGAGGTGGTTGCATTGGACGACCTGCTGGCACAAGCTCGACGTTTGCCCTTGTCGGAGAGCCATGAGGGAGTGGTGGTGGTAGCTTCACGCTCTCACCTCAGTGCAGAGACCGAGGCTTATATCCGGATGTTACAAGAGAAGCATGGAGAGGTAAAGCTGGTCTCTAGCGGCAGCTCTATCAAGATTTGCCTGGTGGCCGAGGGTGCGGCAGATGTCTATCCTCGTTTTGCCCCAACCATGGAGTGGGACACAGCAGCCGGTCATGCGATTGCTCGGGCGGCAGGAAGAGAAATCTATAAAACAGATAAAGAAGAACCACTTACTTACAACAAAGCAGATTTGCTGAACCCCTGGTTCATTGTGAAGCCGGTGGCAAGCAAACTTTAAAGAAGAAAATTGTATGACATTTGAGATAGTATTTGTATTGTTGGCCCTGCTGGGCATGGTGGTGGCACTTATCATGGATAAGATGCGCCCGGGTATGATTCTGTTTACCGTGGTGGTACTGTTCTTGTGCGCCGGCATTCTTACCCCGAAAGAGATGATAGAGGGCTTCAGCAACAAGGGAATGATTACAGTAGCCATGCTCTTCTTGGTGAGTGAAGGTATTCGTCAGTCCGGAGCTTTGGGTCAGGTTATCAAGAAGTTGCTGCCGGAAGGAAAGACGACAGTCTTCAAGGCACAGCTGCGTATGTTGCCAACCATTTCGTTTATTTCAGCCTTCTTGAACAATACACCGGTGGTGGTTATTTTTGCCCCCATCATCAAACGCTGGGCAGAGAGTGTGAAACTGCCGGCAACAAAGTTCCTGATTCCCCTCTCTTATGCCACCATTCTGGGTGGTATCTGTACACTGATAGGCACCTCTACCAACCTGGTGGTACATGGTATGATTTTGGAGGCCGGTTACGAGGGTTTTACTATGTTTGAGCTTGGTAAGGTGGGTGTGGTGATAGCGTTGGTAGGTATTCTTTACCTGTTCTGTTTCTCCAAGAAATTGTTGCCGGACAGTCGTCAGGATGCGGCTAAGACAGAGGGGGAGGAAGAGGCACATGCAGACCTGCATCGGGTAGAGGCTGTGCTGGGTGCCCGTTTCCCGGGTATCAATAAGAAACTGGGCGATTTTGACTTCCAACGCCACTACGGTGCTGAGGTTATTGAGATAAGACGTGGCGGTCAGACCTTTACGCAGCACTTGGAAGATGAGTATTTGCGCGAAGGCGACACGTTGGTGGTGCTGGCTGACGATACCTTTGTGCAGGCATGGGGAGAGTCTTCTGTCTTTATGCTGTTGGCAAATGGGAAAGATACTGAGCCTGTGCCGGGCAAGCGGAAGCGTTGGTTTGCGCTGATTTTGCTGATTCTGATGATTGCCGGTGCCACGGTGGGTGAGTTGCCTTTTATGAAAGAGGCTTTCCCGAACATCAAGCTGGACATGTTCTTCTTTGTCTCCGTCACGACCATAATCATGGCCTGGACAAAGATATTTCCGGCTCGTAAATATACCAAGTACATCTCCTGGGACATTCTGATAACCATTGCCTGTGCCTTTGCCATCAGTAAAGCCATGGTCAACTCTGGGGTGGCAGATGCAGTGGCGGCATACATCATTGGGCTGTGTGACCATTATGGCCCTCATGTGCTGTTGGCGGCAGTGTTTATTATCACTAACCTCTTCACAGAGTTGATTACAAATAATGCAGCCGCAGCGTTGGCCTTCCCGTTGGCACTCTCCATCTCTTCACAATTGGGTGTGAATCCCATGCCTTTCTTTGTGACCATCTGTATGGCAGCGTCGGCCAGCTTCTCTACCCCGATTGGGTATCAGACCAATCTGATTGTGCAAGGTATTGGTAACTACAAGTTTACCGATTTCGTGAGAATCGGCTTGCCGCTGAATATCATAACCTTCTTGATTTCAGTATTTCTTATTCCTTTGATTTGGCCTTTTTAATATACTATATGAAAGCAGATAATATATATCCGATTTTTGACAAGATGTTGTCGCGGGCAGATAAAGAAGAGTTGCTCGGACAGCGCAGTGTGATGGTGTGGTTTACCGGACTGAGTGGCTCGGGTAAGAGTACGATAGCCATAGCTCTGGAGCGTGAACTGCAACAACGCGGGGTGCTTTGTCGCATTCTGGATGGGGATAACATCCGCACCGGTATCAATAACAACCTGGGTTTCACGGAAGCAGACCGCGTGGAAAATATTCGTCGCATTGCAGAGGTATCCAAACTGTTTGTCGACACAGGCATTGTGACCATTGCAGCCTTTATCAGTCCGAGCAATGATATTCGCGAAATGGCGGCTCGCATCATTGGGCAAGAGGACTTCTTGGAAGTATATGTCAGTACTCCACTGTCTGAGTGCGAACGCAGAGACGTGAAGGGACTCTATGCAAAGGCTCGGAAGGGGGAGATTAAGAACTTCACAGGCATCTCAGCCCCGTTTGAAGTACCGGTTGCTCCGGCACTGACTTTAGACACCTCTGTACTCACGTTGGAGGAGTCTGTGAACCGATTATTGGAACTAATTTTACCTAGAATACAAAAGAATGGAAACGTATAAGTTAAGCCACTTGAAGGAACTCGAAGCTGAGTCTATTCATATCATTCGTGAGGTGGCGGCAGAATTTGAGAATCCTGTGATGCTCTATAGTATCGGTAAGGATTCTTCAGTAATGGTGCGCCTGGCAGAAAAGGCTTTTGCCCCGGGAAAGGTACCTTTCCCCTTGATGCACATAGACTCGAAGTGGAAATTTAAGGAGATGATAGAGTTTCGCGACTCATACGCCAAGAAGCATGGGTGGAATCTGATAGTAGAGAGTAATCAGGAGGCTTTTGAGGCAGGAGTCGGCCCCTTTACGCATGGCAGTAAGGTACATACCGACCTGATGAAGACGCAGGCATTGTTGCAGGCGTTGGATAAGTATAAGTTTGACGCTGCTTTTGGTGGTGCACGTCGCGATGAGGAAAAGTCGCGTGCCAAGGAGCGTATCTTCTCGTTCCGAGATAAGTTTCATCAGTGGGACCCCAAGAACCAACGTCCGGAACTGTGGGATATCTATAATGCCCGTGTGCATAAGGGAGAGAGCATTCGTGTGTTCCCTTTGAGTAACTGGACGGAGCTGGATATCTGGCAGTACATCCGTCTGGAGAATATTCCTATCGTACCGCTCTACTATGCTAAGGAACGCCCGATTGTAGAGCTGGATGGTAATCTGATTATGGCAGATGATGACCGTCTGCCGGAACAGTATCGCGATAAGATTCAGATGCGTATGGTACGCTTCCGCACACTGGGCTGCTGGCCGTTGACCGGTGCCGTGGAGAGCAGTGCGGCAACCATTGAGGAGATTGTGGAGGAGATGATGACCACTACTAAGAGTGAACGCACCACACGTGTGATTGACTTTGACCAAGAAGCCAGCATGGAGCAGAAGAAACGCGAAGGATACTTTTAAACAGTGAAAATAAGTTAGTATGGAAGATATAGAGAAAGATAAGTTGGCAACGGGGAATGCACAGTTGTCGATTGCTGATTTCTTAAAGAAGGATGAAAGCAAAGATTTGCTGAGATTCTTGACGGCAGGTTCGGTGGATGACGGAAAGTCTACACTGATAGGACGCCTGCTTTTTGATAGTAAGAAACTGTATGAAGATCAGTTGGATGCGTTGGAGCGTGACAGCAAGCGTGTGGGTAATGCAGGTGGAAACATAGACTATGCCCTTTTGCTGGATGGTTTGAAGGCTGAACGTGAGCAGGGTATTACTATCGATGTGGCATATCGCTATTTTTCAACCAATAACCGCAAGTTTATTATTGCCGATACCCCGGGACATGAGCAGTACACCCGTAACATGATTACAGGTGGCTCGACGGCTAACCTGGCCATTATTTTGGTGGATGCCCGCACGGGAGTGATTACACAGACTCGTCGTCATACGTTCTTAGTCTCTTTGTTGGGCATTAAGCATGTGGTGCTGGCTGTAAATAAGATGGACTTGGTGGACTTCTCAAAAGAACGTTTTGATGAGATTGTGGCTGAGTATAAACGTTTTGTGGAACCGTTGGGCATTCCGGATGTAACTTGTATTCCTCTTTCTGCACTGGATGGAGACAACGTGGTAGAGAAATCTGTGCGTACACCTTGGTATGAAGGCGTTTCGCTGCTAGAGTTCCTGGAGACTGTGCCTATCGACAGAGACCACAATCTGAAAGACTTCCGTTTCCCGGTACAGTATGTGTTGCGTCCCAATCTGGACTTCCGCGGCTTCTGTGGAAAGGTGGCTTCCGGTATTGTCCGAAGGGGGGATGAAGTGATGGCTTTGCCTTCCGGTAAGAAGTCACACATCAAGAGTATTGTTACCTATGATGGAGAACTGGAGTATGCTTTCCCGCCTCAGTCGGTGACGCTGACGCTGGAGGATGAGATTGATGTGTCGCGTGGTGAGATGTTAGTACATGCAGATAATCTTCCTATTATGAGTCGTAACCTGGAGGCAATGCTGGTATGGATGGATGAGGAACCGATGGATGTCAATAAGTCATTCTTTATCAAGCAGACCACCAACTTGAGTCGTACCCATATTGACACCATTAAATATAAGGTGGATGTCAATACTATGGAACAGCTCTCTCTGGAAAATGGAAAGCTGACACAAGAAACGCTTCCGTTGCAGCTGAATCAGATTGCGCGTGTGGTGCTGACCACTGCCAAGGAACTCTTCTTTGATTCCTATAAGGAGAATCGCTCTTGTGGCTCATTCATCTTGATAGACCCCATTACCAACAACACCAGTGCGGTGGGTATGATTATAAATAAGGTGGAGGATAAGGATATTCGTGCGGTTGAAGAACTGCCTGTGTTGAATCTGCCTAAGTTAGGTATTGCACCTGAGCACTATGAAGCTGTGGAAAAGGCAGTAAAAGAACTTTTGAGACAGGGCGTGGAAATTAAAATAGTAAAGTAGTTTAAGAATCTGTTTGGATTTTATTTTTATAAACACAGAGACACAAAGACACAGAGGATAATTTAATCTTTAACTCGACAACTCTGTATCTCCGTGTCTCTGTGTCCTAAGAAAAAACATTTCAAAACAATTTCTGATTATCAACTATCAATTATCAACTATCAATTGAAAAGATGGGCTTATTGGAATTTAACAAGCTGCCAATCAATACATTGGTTGGAGCAGACTGGAAGACATTTAAAGAGATAACCAACGGGCGAGAGATAGGGAACGCCTATAAAGGAAAGTATCGGTTGACAAAAGCAGTATGTCGCTTGCTTTCTACTTTGGCTCCTTTACAGGAGCGTCGCTATCAGAAACTGCTGGCAGACAAACCGTTGGAACATGATCCGGTATTTATTCTTGGACACTGGAGAAGTGGAACAACCTTTGTGCATAATGTACTCTCTTGTGACAATCACTTTGGGTATAACACGACCTATCAGACAGTGTTTCCGCACCTGATGATGTGGGGACAGCCATTCTTTAAGAAGAATATGAGTTGGCTGATGCCGGATAAGCGTCCGACAGATAATATGGAACTGGCTGTAGACCTTCCGCAAGAGGAGGAGTTCGCACTGGGTAACATGATGCCTTACACCTATTATAATTTCTGGTTCTTGCCGCAGTATCAGCATGAGTATGCTGATAAATATCTGCTGTTTAAGGATATTACACAGGAAGAGCTGAAAGTGTTTGAAGAGGTGTTTGTGAAGCTGATTAAGATTTCACTCTGGAATACACACGGTACTCAGTTCTTGAGTAAAAATCCGCCACATACCGGGCGTGTGAAAGAGTTGGTAAAGATGTTCCCCAATGCCAAGTTTATCTATTTGGTACGCAATCCTTATACTGTGTTTGAGAGTACCCGTAGCTTCTTTACCAATACCATTCAGCCACTGAAATTACAGGACATCAGTAATGAAGAGTTGGAAAAGAATATTCTTTCCATCTATGCCAAGCTCTATCATAAATATGAAGCAGACAAATCTTGTATTCCTTCAGGTAACTTGGTGGAGGTAAAATTTGAAGACTTTGAGGCGGATGCAATGGGAATGACAGAACAAATCTATCAGGATTTGTCCATCCCGGGATTTGCAGAGGCACGTGCTGCCATAGAAAAGTATGTGGGAGGCAAAAAAGGATATAAGAAAAATAAGTATAAATATGATGACCGTACCGTACAGTTGGTACAGGAGAACTGGGACTTTGCACTGAAGCAATGGAACTATGAGATTTAACTAGCAAAAAGAGATGAGACAAAAAACTATTCGTTGGAGAGTAATGCTGCTACTGCTGCTGGGTAGCATACCTATGTTTGCACAGCAGCAACAGGAGGAGGCTCTTCCTTTTGGCGCAATGGATCAATGGATTGACCGTCAGATTGAAGAGTCAGCTATTATTGGGGGAGCTACCAAACATGTGTATGCGATAGGCCCGACACAAGTGATAAAAGATAATAGCGCTTATAAGAATATGGGCGGTTCTCCTTGGGGAACGTCTAACGTGATGGCACGTGTGGCAGGTATCACGAAGACTAACACATCAGTCTTTCCGGAGAAACGGGGAGATGGCTTTTGCTCGCGCATGGATACCCGTATGGAGAGTGTGAAGGTGTTGGGACTGGTGAATATCACTGTGCTGGCTGCCGGTTCTATGTATCTGGGGGAGATGGCAGAGCCTATCCGAGGAACTAAGAATCCACAGAAGATGATCAATTCCGGCATTCCTTTTACCAAGAAACCTTCTGCTATCCGTTTTGATTACAAAGTGCGGATGTCTGACAGAGAGAAGCGTATTCGAGCCACTGGTTTTAGTCGTATTACCGATGTAGAGGGCAAGGACTTTCCTGCTGTAATTCTTCTTTTACAAAAACGTTGGGAGGATTCGGAAGGGAATATCTATTCCCGACGGGTTGGCACCATGGTGGTGCGCTACTATGAGACGGTAGAGGAATGGCAGAATAATGCTACTTACGAAGTGCTCTATGGTGACATTACTAACCATCCTGACTATAAGGAACATATGATGCGCTTGCAGGTGGAGGAACGTTATGCTGTCAATAGCAAAGGAGAAAGTGTGCCCATTAAAGAGGTGGAGTGGGGAACAGCTGATGATGTTCCTACGCACATGATTCTTCAGTTTACTTCCAGCCATGGTGGGGCTTACATCGGTTCACCCGGTAATTCACTGTGGATAGATAATGTGAGATTAGTTTACTGATACCTGATACGATAGATGGTCTGAAAGGCCGGATGGCAAAGCTACTTTCAATAATTGCGGACTCAAAACAAAGTTAACAAGGCACAAGTTGACAAGTTGACGAAGTCCTTGTGTCTTGTCAACTTGTTAACTCGCCAACTCCAATAACCTAAATTTTTATAGACGTTCTTTTTTTTAATAAAAATCTTTGCATTTATAAAAATAGTATCTATCTTTGCCGCATGTTTCGTACTGTATATAGTATTATATGCGTGCGAAAAATGATTGAAAAGATGAAGTACAGACGCGCTTACATACAAAAGCACTTGATAACTAGATGTATAAAAATTACTGCGTTGCTCTTTGCATTCTGTTTGTTTTCAGTAAAAGGATTGGCTCAGACAGGAGAACAGGCAGTAAATACATTGGTTGAAATGGGCTTTGAAAATGTAGGATGGACCGAGGATGACAACGAGCGAGTGTATGTATTGCAAAATTCTGCATATCGTTTGCAAGGCGTAGGAATCGGGAAAGCGGTAGACGTTATTCAAAAAATGGGACTTCCGGAAAGAAAACCGTGTCGTATCATTGTTTTGAATAATAATGTACCTCAGATTTCACTTTACTATCAACCCATTGCAGTGGCTGATAGCGTGCTTCAAGCCGAACGAAAGGATTGGGACGTTAGCTACGATTTGGGTGGTGCTTGGGAACAAGCCCGGAAAGTAAAGCTGAAAAATAGTTCTTTGTTTAAGATTGATGTGTTGGTCTACCCTCAAGTAGCTCTGAAAAATTTGGTTATCAATCAAATTTATCATGTGTTATTTGATTTAAGTCCGGCGGTTGAAGTGTCTTTTTGGAAAGGAATGAAACTTACAGCTCAACTTAAGATACCAGTTTATAATGATGGGTATGGAGAGTTGGAAGATTTAGTTCATCCTGGACATTTGACTGTATCGCAACGTTTCCGATTACCGTATAATATATTTGGAAAGTTGACAGTGGGACATTTTAATGCAGGACGATATGGGGCGGATTTAGAAGTGGATTATCATTTTAAAGATGAACGCTTTTCGCTATTGGGACGCTTGGGTGTAACCGGTATTGCATATTGGAGAGGCTTTACTTGCCATTATGACCCCTCTATGCATCTTACTTGGAGTGTTGGCGGTGGATTCTATTGGCCTCAATATAATACACAGTTCACTTTGAAAGCTGAGCAATGGCTGATGAAAGAAATAGGTGTAAAGTTTGAGATGATTCGCCATTTCCGCTATTGCTCAATTGGATTCTATGCAATGAAGGGTAGGGATGAGTTTGGTAATTCGGTGAAGACGAATGGCGGTTTCCGTTTTCAGGTTCTTTTGCCTCACTATGGTAAATATAAAAGGTATAAGAATAAATGGCCACGCATAAATTTGTCTCCTAATATGGGACTTGTATATAATGCGAATAATGAGCAGTATTATTACCAAGACTATAAGGCGGAGACTAGTGATAACATAATGGAGAAAAATAGTTTTAACCCATATTTTATTAAATCGGAATTGTTAAATTTTTAATTATTTATTGAGATGAAGAAGATTAAATTCTTAAGCGGCTTGTTCGCTATGGCCGCAGTAGCTTTGGCTACAACTTTCACTGCTTGTGAAAAAGAGGAATTGGATATTAAGTTTGAACCAACTCCTGCTCAGTTGCAGTTCAATGTAACTGTTATTGATATGGCTACAAACTCTGTAATTACAGATGCAGAAATTGATGGTGATGAAGCAGAATCTAATGAAAACGGTATTGCTGCACAAACTCGCGTGATTACAGCAACAAAAGGTACTGCTACAGGTTCTGTAACAATCAATGTTCCTGCTATCGAAGCTGGTAAGATTGTAACTTATTCTCCGGTAATTTTCTTGGCAGAAGGACTTATCTCAGAAGCTAAAGCTGAAGAGGAAGGTGATGTACAAACAATATGGGGTGTAGCTGAAGATCTCGGTCACTCTCATACTGATGCAGATAATCATGTTTGGGCAAAGAATGAGTCAAATTATTTACTTCCGTATACTGCAACTTTGACGATGAAGCGTGTTTGGACATTGAAAGAGAAAAATATATCTGTTCCTTCATTGCCTTTGGCTGAGTATATCAAGGAGTCAATCACAATGGAAACTGTTGAAAAAACTTATACAGACTTTAAGGCAACAGCATGGTGTTATTATAATGTTCTGTTCTTGATTACTCCAGCTACTTGGACCTATACATATACTTCTGTTGCAACAGGTGATGTTTTGGGTACTGCCCAGTATGCTGATCCCGTTTATAAAGTTGCTGCTGAACCAAAAGAAATGCCTATCCCCGGTCACGAGCATGCATATGGTCATGGACATGGCATGGGTCACGGTCATGGTGATGCATCTAACGCTGGTGGTGGTATCGTTTATGCAGACTAATCTTCGGTTGAGAAACTTAGTTCGATTTACTCACTAAAATTAAAGTAGAATTAAAGATGAAAAGTAAATTTATCATAGCCTCATTATTATTAGCAGGCGCTTGTGCTACGGTGAATGCACAAGAAAGAACTAAATATTATACCGAGAATGGTAAGGATAATATTTATGTAGGCGTTGGTGTTGGTGGTATGGCTGTTATCAACGACGGTATCAACTCTCCGACATTCAACATGAATGTAACTCTTGGTAAGCACATCAACCCGATTTGGGGCGTTCGTGGCCAAGTAGGTGGTTTCTGGCAGAGCTTGTCAGAGGAGCAAGATAGAGGCAACTATACAAACTATTGCAAGAAGTTTATTGAGTTGAATCTGGATGCTACTTTGAACTTGATTAACCTATTTGCCGGTTACAATCCTGATCGCGCTTTCAACTTGTATGTATTCGGTGGTCCGACCATGAATTTGGCTAAGGCTATTGATGCAGAATTAACTGTTAGCCAGACAGAAGGTGAAAAATGGGCATTCTCAGCAGATGGAATGAAGGCTCGTTTCGGTGCAACTGTTGGTTTGGGTCTTGGTTATGACATCAACGAAAAGTGGGGTATTAACTTGGAAGGCCGTCTGGGTGTAACTCCTTCAATCTTTGGTAATGCTAGCGATTGCAACAAGGCCGAGGCTACTGCTCGCTTGAACTTGGGCGTTGCTTACACATTCGGTGGCAAGAAGTTTATCCCGATGGGTGCTAAGGTTGACGAAGAGGCTATCAATAATGAAATCAACAAGTACAGAAGTGAATTGGCTGCTGCTCAATCTGATTTGGCTGATGCTAAGAATGCTTTGGCTAACGTTAAGCCGGTTGAGAAGGAAGTTATCAAGGAAGTACAAGTTGCTGGTCCGCGTGCTATCTTCTTCAAGATTGGTAGTGCTAGAATCGATGACTACGGTAAGGTTAACATCGAGTTGGCTGCTAAGATCTTGAAGGCTAATCCGGATAAGAAGTACAAGGTTGCAGGTTACTGTGACAAGGCTACAGGTAGTGCAGCATTCAACCAGAAGTTGTCTGAAAAACGTGCTCAGGCTGTTTACGATGCATTGGTTGCTCAAGGCGTTGATAAGGATCAGCTCGAACTCGTAGGCTTCGGTGGTACTGCTAACATGTTTGGCAAGAACTTCTTGAACCGTTGTGTTATTCTTGAATAATATTTCAACATTGAAATAACTCTTAAAAGGCGTCTGATTTCAGGCGCCTTTTTTGTGCTTTACTAATTTAATCGTAATTTTGTGGCCTAATATGAGTAGAATTTTAGCCATAGATTACGGAAAGAAACGAACGGGTATTGCTGTAAGCGATACCTTACAGCTGATTGCTAACGGCTTGACCACTGTTCCTACCCATGAGTTGCTGGCTTTTGTGTTGGATTATGTTGCCAAAGAACCGGTTGAGCGTATTGTGGTTGGGCTTCCCAAACAGATGAATAACGAACTGTCGGAGAATATGAAGAATATAGAACCTTTTGTTCGTTCTTTGCAAAAGAGGCTTCCTCATATTCCCATAGAGTATGTGGACGAACGTTTTACTTCAGTAATGGCTCACCGTACTATGCTAGAGGCCGGTCTGAAGAAAAAGGATAGGCAGAATAAGGCTTTGGTGGATGAAATCAGCGCTACCATTATCCTGCAGACATACTTGGAGAACAAAAGAAACTTTTTGAGTTATTAGTTATAAGTTGTTGCTGCCGGTTATCTGGTTTTAATTGTAAATAGTAAATGTCCCAAATAGTAAATAGTCAAAATAGTAAATACTCAATTCATAATTCATAAATCATAAATCATAAATCATA
>JAGATY010000010.1 GCA_017621035.1 Bacteroides sp.
AATATTTCTATTAAATTTGCGTCAGTCATGGGAGTGATTTTTATTTGTAACACTTTGATTTTGACACTATAAAGATACAAATAAATTTTCACTCCCACTACTTTTTATGATACTTTCTTATACCGAACTCACGTTAAATTTGGTGCAGGCCTCACTCCCGTCTGCACCTTGGGAGCATATGGTGCGCTTGCATCTTGCTGCCAACCGAAGTTGCGGCAAGATGAAACGAAGAATATGTGAACTTTAAAACTTGAAAATGCCTTGAGGGCTTTCCGACAACATGAAGGACGGAAATATTGATTTCGTCTATAAGGATTTCAACCCTCGAAAAGCGTCTGAAATGATAGAGGGCATGCAGAAGCGGCACCTCAAAGCTTCTGTGTTTGGGGTGCTATATATATAATAAGGTGTAACGACTTACAAACCTAGGGTGTGCAGATGGGCGAGGATTTCGGTTTTTTGGTCGGGATGGAACCAGCGGATGTCGGTGTCGCGGCGGAACCAAGTCATCTGCTTGCGGGAGTAGATGCGGGAGTTTTGCTGTATCTTTTCGATAGCAAAGGGCAGTGTCCATTCACCATCCAGATACTTGAACATCTCCTTATAGCCCACGGTGTTGAGAGAGTTGAGGTGTCGGTAGGGGAGCACGCGGCGGGCTTCGTCCACCAAACCGTCGTCCACCATCTGTAGTACGCGGCGGTTGATGCGGTCGTAAAGCTCCTCACGGTCGCGCGTCAGGCCGATTTTGATGATACGGAAAGGACGTTGCTTTTGGGAACGGGTGCGGAAAGAGGTGTATGTCCGGCCGGTCATGTAGCAGATTTCGAGGGCATGAATTACACGCTTGGGGTTCTTTAGGTCTACGGTGTGATAGTATTCGTTGTCCAGCAGCTTCAGTTCGGCACAGAGTTGTTCCAGTCCCTGTTCTTCGTACTTCTGCAGAAGTAGCTGTCGGGTCTCGGCGTCCACCGTAGGTATGTCGTCGATACCTTTGCAGACGGCATCGACATACATCATTGAACCGCCGGTCAGCACCACGACTTCGTGCTCGCGGAACAGCTCCTCCAGCTTGCCGATGACCTCAGTTTCGTACTGCGCGGCACTGTAATAGTCGGTCAACTGCAGGGTTCCCACAAAGTGATGGTTCACCCGACGGAGCTGCTCGGTTGTGGGGGCGGCCGTTCCGATTGGTAGGTCGGCATAGAGCTGTCGCGAGTCTGCCGAGATGATGTCAGTATGAAAATGCTCGGCCAGTTGCAGGCTGAGCTCGGTTTTTCCGACTCCCGTGGGGCCGATGAGTACGAGAAGGGTGTGCATGGGTGGGATAAAAAAAGAAAGTTGAAAGAGGCAAGGGCGTGCCGACATCAGCATCGGGCACGGTTCCCTTTCGTCTTTCAACTTTCTCGGGTTTAATATTGGTCGTCGTAAGGATTGCCGCCGACTCCGTCGTCGAAGCCGCTGAATCCCTCTTTGTCGAACTCGTCCATGTCGAAATCTTGGTCGCCGTAGAAGTCTTCTCCAAGGTCGAAGCTGCTTCCGGTTTTGGCTTCCATCTCTTCAAAGTCGACCACCTGCTTGGGGGCATCGCCCTCTTTCTTGGTGCACTTCGCACCTACAATCTCCTTGCCTGTGATGATTTCGGTCAGTTCGATGAAGAAACAGCGCTCTGTCATATAGTCGAAGACGTACAGAAGTTTCTGCTTCTCGTCCTCAACCAACTCACTGATGGTGGTCTCCTTCATAACCCAGCTGTCTATTTCCGGATTGTCGTCCATCTCTTCGAGCGTAATTTCCTTCTCCTTTTCCCAATAATCGTCGCAGATAAAGAAGGAGGTCATCTGGTCATCGCTGTATCCAACCGACTTCAAGATGGCTTGGTGGAAGTCGAAGAATGTAGCTTCGGGGTCTATTTGTATCTCTCTAAGGAAGTCGTCCGCTTCATCAGAGATGAGTGTAAATCTGTAAATCATAGTGTTAATTATTTATTGGCGGGGATGATTCCTCGGGGTGATTCACGTATAAAGTCCACAATATACTGTATCTCGGGCGTCATTTCCATCTCTTCTTCTATCTTCTTGAGTGCGTTTGTGTTGTTCAATCCGCTTTGATAGATGATACGGTAAGCGTTGTGAATAGCTTCGATGGTCTCGTTTGAGAAGCCTCTCCGACGCAGCCCCACAATATTGATACCTGCATAACATATAGGCTCGCGGCCGGCAATGATGTAGGGAGGAACGTCTTTGCTGAAACGGCAACCGCCTTGAATCATGCCATAGCCACCTACGCGGCAGAACTGGTGCATCAACACGCTGGCACTGATGATGGAGTTGTCATCGATGATGATTTCGCCGGCCATCTTAGTTGAGTTGCCGATGATACAGCCATTGCCCACGATTGCATCGTGCGCAACGTGTACTCCTTCCATCAACAGGTTGTTGTTGCCTACAACAGTCTTGCCTTTGGCTGCGGTGCCGCGGTTGATGGTAACGTTCTCACGGATGAGGTTGTTATCACCTACTTCGGCTGTAGTTTCTTCACCACGGAACTTAAGGTCTTGCGGAATGGCACCGATGACTGCACCGGGGAAGATGGTATTTCCATTGCCGATGCGTGAACCATACAAGATATTGGCATTCGCCATTATCTTATTGTTATCGCCAATTACAACATTCTTGTCGATAAAGACAAAAGAACCAATCTCACAGTTCTCACCGATCTTAGCTTCGGGATCGATATACGCTAGGGGACTTATCATTGTATGAATTATGAACTTTGAGTCTTGGATGATGACTGAAGCTGGCTTTGCGGCATCTTCATCTCATCATCCAACACTCTTAATTAGAAATTAAATTACTTATTCTTTACGATTTGTGCCATGAACTCGGCTTCGCTGACCACCTTCTCACCTACAAAGGCGTAGGCTTTCATGGTAGAAATGCCTCGACGGATTGGTTGAAGCATCTCCACACGGAAGATGAGTGTATCGCCGGGAACCACCTTTTGGCGGAACTTCACACCATCAATCTTCATGAAATAGGTGGAGTAGCGCTCCGGTTCGTCGACAGAATTGAGTACCAACAAACCACCAACCTGTGCCATACATTCAATCTGAAGCACGCCGGGCATCACCGGTTCCTGTGGGAAGTGGCCTTGGAAGAAGGGTTCATTGCTGGTAACGTTCTTCACGCCGACGATATAATTGGCACCGATTTCTATTACTTTATCCACCAATTGGAAGGGATAACGGTGTGGCAATAACTCACGAATGCGGTTTACATCCATGATGGGAGCAGCGTTGCAGTCGTAGGTAGGAGCCTGAACGTCGTGGAGACGAATCTCTTTACGCATTTGGCGGGCAAACTTATTGTTGATGGTGTGACCCGGGCGGGTAGCAATGATACGGCCTTTGATAGGCTTTCCAATCAGGGCAAGGTCGCCAATCACGTCCAACAATTTGTGACGTGCACACTCATTGGGCCAAACCAACGGCTTGTGATTGATGTATCCAAGTTGCTTGGCATCCATATGGGGGACACCCATGATGTCGGCCAACTTATCGTAAGCATCTTGTGCCATCTCACGCTCGTAAATAACAATGGCATTGTCTAAGTCGCCGCCCTTGATAAGGCCGGCTTGTAAAAGCGGCTCGATTTCTCGGACAAAAACAAAGGTTCGGCTAGCAGCGACCTCGTCTTTGAACTTGGTCATGTCCTCCAATGTCGCAAATTGGTTGGGGACGATGGCTGAGTCGTAAGAGACAAGTACGTTCAAACTGAAGTTTTCATCGGGAAGTACAATGATGGAAGAACCGGTCTTCTCGTCGCGGAACTCAATCTTTGACTTGATGATATAGAAATCTTTGATGGCATCTTGTTCAACTGTGCCTACGCGTTCGATTTCATTTACGTAGTACTGTGCACTACCATCCAGTATCGGAAACTCGGGACCGTTTACCTGAATGAGGCAGTTATCGATGCCCAAGGCATAGAGAGCAGCCATTCCGTGTTCGATGGTGCTTATCTTTACGTTGTTCTTACAGATAACTGTGCCGCGAGTTGTTTCTGTTACATTATCGGCCACGGCATCCACAATAGGCTGACCTTCGAGGTCTGTTCTTTGAATCTTGTAACCATGATTATCCGGTGCCGGGTTGAATGTAACTGTTAAGTCTAGTCCGGTATGCAGACCTTTTCCACTAAGAGAAAAGCTCTCTTTTAATGTCTTCTGTTTAAGCATGTGGCTCTGATTATTTATTTAATTGTTGTTTTAACTCGTTTAATTCCTTGCGAAGTGCATTCAGTTCCATGTACATGTCCGGCAGTTTGCGGAACACTGCTTGTGACTTGAAGTAGGGTTTCATCTCCATTGGGGGTGTTCCAATCAGTTGTTGCCCCTCTTTGATACTGCCCGGAACACCGGATTGTGCACCCAAATTCACCTTGTTGCCGATATGAATATGCCCAGCAATACCAACTTGGCCACCAAACATACACCATTCTCCTATCTTGGTAGAGCCGGCAATACCTACTTGAGCTGCCATAACGGTATGCGAACCAATTTCATCATTGTGTGCCACTTGCACGAGGTTGTCCAGCTTTACTCCACTGTGTACAATGGTAGCTCCCATGGTTGCACGGTCGACACACGTATTGGCACCTATCTCAACATTGTCTTCCAATACCACAATTCCTATTTGAGGAATCTTTTCGTAGCCATCAGGGGTGGGTGCAAATCCAAAGCCATCGGCACCAATGACAGAACCTGCATGAAGGATGCAACTATTACCGATGCGGCAATCGTGATAGATGGTAGCGTTGGGGTAGATAATACAGCCGTTTCCAACCTTTACACCGCTACCTATAGTGGCATGCGAATGTATGGCGGTGTTGTCTCCAACTACGGCATGGTCTCCTACATAAGCAAATGGAGCAATATAAACATCTTTGCCCAGTTGAGCAGTTTCGGCAACAAAAGCCAAAGGACTGATGCCTGTATGTTTGGGCTTGCTCTGCTCGTATAGGGTTAATAGCTTGGCCAAACTCTCATAAGCATTGTCTACTTTTATAAGGGTCGCCTTAACAGGTTGCTCCGGAACGAAGTCTTTGTTCACCAGAACGATGCTTGCTTCTGTTTCGTATATATAAGGAGTGTACTTTGGATTGGACAGAAAGGATATAGCTCCGGGTACTCCTTCTTCAATCTTGGCAAAGGTATGTACGGTTGCTTCCTCGTTGCCTACCACTTCTCCTTGGATGAAGGTTGCGATTTGTTTTGCTGAAAATTCCATACTTTAAATCATGATTGATGGTTTCACACTACAAATAACGTGTTTTTTTTTTATATTTCCTTATGATATAGAGAATATTTTCGTTCTATCCGTGTAACCTTTGGTAACAGAGATAGTACTTTCTGACTTTTTTAGATAGTAACTGGATGTTCAACATGTCAGAGGCTTCGGCAATATTTTTGATACTTCCATCACTGTAAAGTATGTCGATGCTGTCGTCTGCCGGGTCATACATGTTCTTTTCAATGCTCGGTGTGGCAATGAAATAGTGGGCATCTTCCATCGGAATTTCCAGCTCTCTACATATCTCCTGCTTGAGTTGATTGATGCGTTCAGGGAGGATTGGCTCTGTAGAAATCTCTACTTTAAATATCTGCCTATTGATCATTCCTTTACTAAGTGTGGATAGAACTTTATCAGAGTGGTTGCTCCATACCTTCAATGCTGTCCATATGTCATTGTCATCTAGCTGGATGTAGTTCTCAAGACAGGCCGAGTCATTATAAAACTGTTGCTTGTCAATATCTTTATAGAGGAAGAATCGAAGTGCGGGAGAGGCAAACAGTTCTACGCCTTTTCCGGCAAGTTCTTTGGCTCGGAGTAGGGCACTAATCAGCATCTTCTCATACGAAACGGAGGTCTTATGCAGATAGACTTGCCAATACATCAGTCTTCTGGCCATGAGGAAGTTCTCAATGGAGTAGATACCTTTAGATTCCACCACCAGATGGTCATCCTTTACATCCAGCATCTTAATGATGCGTGCAGAGCCGATATTGCCTTCGTTTACGCCACTGTAGAAACTATCGCGCCTCAGATAGTCCAACCTATCCATGTCTAATTGCCCACTGACTAGCTGATGAAGGAATCTTTTGGGATATTCATCTTTGAATATTTGTATGGCCAAAGTCAGCTGTCCGTTCATCTCTTTGTTGATTCGTTCCATTAACAACAACGAGATGTCTTCGTGACTAACTCCTTTTACGATAGTATTTTCCAGCACATGAGAGAAAGGACCGTGTCCAATGTCGTGCATCAGAATGGCGGCTTTTACTGCTTCGGCCTCGCTATCGAAGATGAAATTTCCCTTAGCCGTCAGATGTTGAATGGCCTCACTCATCAGGTAGAAAGCACCCAAAGAGTGTTGAAATCGGGTATGTTGTGCGCCCGGATAGACTACTGACGAAAGCCCCAGTTGCTTGATTCTGTTCAAGCGTTGCAAAAGGGGATGCCGTACTAAGTCGTACAGCAGCCCCTTGGGTATGTTGATGAATCCGAATACCGGGTCGTTGATAATCTTACGTTCTTGCACGTTCTTACTTATTTGATGCAGATAGTTGTTGGATAATTGCTTACCGATGTGTGGACAATCGCTTACAGATTGATTCTTTTCAGTTGCTCGGCCATCTGTGTTTGTACCTCTTGAGCGGCCTTGCGGGCAGCTTCGGCAAACTTCTCTGACTTATCCACGTAGATAATTCCACGGCTTGAGTTCACGATAAGCCCGCACTGATTGTTCATGCCATACTTGCAAACCTCTTCCAATGAACCGCCTTGAGCACCTACGCCGGGTACCAATAAGAAGTGGTTAGGTACAATCTTGCGGATATCTTCGAATGCTCTTCCTTGTGTGGCGCCTACCACATACATCATCTGTTCGTCACCCGCCCACTCTTGACTCTTGCGTAATACCTTTTCAAACAGACGTTCACCTTCGGTGTCTGTAGTCATTTGGAAGTCATGTGAGCCTTTGTTACTGGTGAGAGCAAGCAAGATAACCCACTTCTCAGGATAGGTGAGGAAGGGTGTTACTGAGTCTTCGCCCATGTAAGGAGCCACTGTAACGCTGTCTATATCCATCTCTTCGAAGAATGTGCGGGCATACATGGCCGATGTGTTACCTATATCACCACGCTTTGCATCGGCAATGATGAACTGATCAGGGTAGTTTTGTTTGATGTAATTGACCGTTTTTTCAAAGGCAATCCATCCTTTTACACCCATACTTTCATAGAATGCAAGATTGGGCTTGTAGGCAATGCAGAGGTCTGCTGTTGCATCGATGATTGCTTTGTTGAAGGCAAAAATGGGGTCATCCTCCTTCAGAAGGTGTTCCGGTATCTTCTTGATGTCGGTATCCAGTCCCACACACAAGAATGACTTCTTGCGTTTGATGTTCTCGAAAAGTTGTTCTTTGGTCATATCTTTGATGTTTTTTTTGAATACAGAGACGCAGAGATTTTTATTAGCTCTGTGTCTTTGTGTCTCCGTGTTCGATTATCTGATTTGTTTATAACTCGCTTTCTTTCAGTCTTTCAGCATTCTCGGCCACTATCAGATGGTCGATGCAATCCTGAATCTCTCCGTCCATAAAGGCGGCGAGGTTGTAGATGGTGTAGTTGATACGGTGGTCGGTGATGCGTCCTTGCGGGTAGTTGTAGGTACGAATCTTGGCCGAACGGTCTCCCGTGCTCACCATCGTTTTGCGCTTTGAGGCAATGTCGTCAATGTATTTCTGATGTTCTTTGTCGTAGATAAAGGTACGCAAACGGCTCAAAGCACGTTCCTTGTTCTTCGGCTGGTCGCGTGTTTCGGTACACTCAATCAGGATTTCTTCCACACTGCCTGTCAACGGATTCTTCCAGTTGTAGCGAAGACGTACGCCCGATTCCACCTTGTTTACGTTCTGGCCTCCGGCTCCTCCGCTTCGGAAGGTGTCCCATTTGATTTCTCCTTCGTTGATGACTACATCAAACTCTTCTGCTTCCGGTAACACTGCCACCGATGCAGCCGACGTGTGAACCCTACCTTGTGTCTCAGTAGCCGGTACTCGCTGTACACGGTGAACACCTGATTCATACTTCAAGATGCCATATACACCTTCGCCTGATACCGAGCAGATAATCTCCTTGAAGCCACCGGCTGCCCCTTCGTTGGCACTAGATACCTCCAATCGCCATCCTTTCAAGTCGCAGTATTTGCTGTACATGCGGAATAAGTCTCCGGCAAAGATGGCTGCTTCGTCGCCACCGGTGCCGCCTCGAATTTCGAGGATTGCATTGCGTGAGTCCTGTGGGTCGGCCGGAACCAGCAGCAGTTTGATTTGTTCTTCCAGTTCCGGTAGACGTGTTTGCGAGGCATCCAGTTCTTCTCGTGCCATGTCACGCATCTCCTGGTCATCTTCCGAAGCCAGAATGTTCTTGGCCTCTTCAATGTTTCCCAGCAGTTGGACGTACTCCTTACGTGCCGCCATCAGGTCACCCAGTTCCTTATATTCCTTAGTTAACTTGACATAACGTTTCTGGTCGGCAATGACGGCCGGGTCGGTAATCAGTGTCGATACCTCCTCGAAGCGTGCCACAAGCCCGTCCAGTTTCTCTAATATGGTATTGTTGTCTGCCATTTCTTGTTCTACAAAATGCTTGTTAAGAGGCCAGTCGTTTCAGCCATTTGTACTTCAGTGTGATCATGCGGTAAGTTATCACCACCCACCCCAGCAGCGCAAAGAAGCGCATGATGCGCCTGTATGTGGCATCTGCAGGCCAGCTTTCCAGCAACAGAGCTACTACGGCCAGCAGGCAGCTCATGCTTACTAAGGCAGCTATGGCGATGATGACTTTCTTCTTCATGCTCAATATCTGAATTCTCCAAACTCACTCTTGATGATCAACTCCTTCTTTCCGTCGCTCTCTTCGATGCGTCCAATCACTTGTGCATCTATACCGAATGATTTAGAGATAGCGATAACCTCCTCGGCATGTTCCTTCGGAAGGTAAACTTCCAGACGATGGCCCATGTTGAATACCTTGTACATCTCGGCCCAATCGGTATTGCTTTCTTCTTTGATGGTACGGAAGAGGGGTGGAACAGGGAACAGATTGTCCTTCACCACGCGGCACTCGTCGCCAACAAAGTGCAGAATCTTGGTCTGTGCACCGCCGGAGCAGTGAACCATGCCGTGGATTTGAGGGCGAAGTGCATCCAGCAACTTCTTTACCACCGGAGCATAGGTGCGGGTGGGAGAGAGCACCAGTTTGCCTGCGTCCAGCGGACTGTCTTTCACCTCGTCGGTCAGTTTCAGCTTGCCGCTGTAGACCAGTTCCTCGGGCACTGCCTTATCGTAGCTCTCCGGATACTTCTCAGCCAGATACTTGCTGAACACGTCGTGGCGAGCCGAAGTCAATCCGTTGCTGCCCATACCGCCGTTGTACTCCTTCTCGTAGGTGGCCTGACCGTAAGAGGCCAGTCCGACGATGACGTCTCCCGGACGGATGTTGGCATTGTCGATTACCTCACTGCGTTTCATGCGGCACGTAACTGTGGAGTCCACAATGATGGTACGAACCAGGTCACCCACGTCGGCAGTCTCACCTCCGGTGCCATAGACGCCCACTCCCATCTCGCGCAACTCCGACAGAAGTTCGTCTGTACCGTTGATGATGGCACTGATGACTTCACCCGGAATCAGTAGCTTGTTGCGGCCGATGGTGGACGATACCAAGATGTTGTCCACTGCGCCCACACACAGCAGGTCGTCGATGTTCATGATGAGGGCATCTTGTGCAATGCCTTTCCACACGCTGAGGTCACCCGTCTCCTTCCAATAAAGGTAGGCGAGGCTCGATTTGGTGCCGGCCCCGTCAGCGTGCATGATGTTACAGTAGTCAGGGTCGCCCCCAAGAATGTCCGGAATTATTTTACAGAAAGCACGAGGGTAGAGTCCCTTGTCTATGTTCTTGATGGCGTTATGCACATCTTCTTTCGATGCGCTTACACCACGCATCATGTATCTCTGGTTACTCATGTGGTAATAATTGGTTTACTAATAATTGCACAAAGGTAGTGATAAATATTCGGATAGCCTGCATGAATGCGGAAGAAAGATTATGTGCGCAGGGTTACTCCTCCGCCTCACCTTTCCCGTACTCCACAAAGGAAATCTTGTTGACCAGCGAACGGACAAACCCGAACGGCCCCTTTTTGCGTGCCGGTACAAACT
This sequence comes from Bacteroides sp., assembly GCA_017621035.1. Taxonomy (GTDB): domain Bacteria; phylum Bacteroidota; class Bacteroidia; order Bacteroidales; family Bacteroidaceae; genus Bacteroides. The sequence continues at coordinate 10,287 of JAGATY010000010.1, forward strand.
GAACCCGCACTGCCTTTATCTGTTTGGGGCTGACATCTTCCGGTCTGTCCACTCCCTGACCGGCACAACTCAGTTTGTAGTGGAAGTTTCCGAGGCCGTCGATGTGGATGCAACGCCCAGCCTCCATGTATTCGGCCATCACATCGGGCAGTGCTCTCAGCACGGCATGTACGTCGGCAGGGGTAGCTGTACAGCGTTCGGAAATCTTCTCTCCCAGCATTTGGGTGTCGACGGGCTGTTGAATTACGCGAGCTCGTGGGAACCATTTGTACGCCTTTCCCACCTTGGCGCGGCTTTTTGTGTAGAACATAAGCTTGCTTTTTTAACGATTTATACTCTCTGATTTTACCACTCATCCCGGATCAGTGGTAATATCATCTGCAAAAGTAAGCCTTTTTTCTGAAACTTAAAAGCCTTTCTTCTACTAAAAGAAAGGCTTTCTTTTGCCTAAAGAAAGCCTTTTAAGTTGAGATGAGTGGTAATATGACCTAGGATGCATCGTAGAGGGGTGTGGGATGAGTGGTAAAATGAGTGGGGATGAGTAGGGATAGGTGGTCGGACTCCGTCGCGAAGGGAAACAAAAAGAGGGTGTGTCAAAAATCGGCACGCCCTCATTTTTTATCACAAAGCCCCTACTTTCACAAGCAAGGACTTTGGTATATCCTAAAGTTTTCGTATCTTTAGGCATACAAAAAATTCACTATGCCAAAGATACATCATATTCCCTATACAAGCAACCAATTGGTGCTTTTTCCGCAAAGAATCGATGGAGACATTGCGGAAAACGATCCT
>JAGATY010000090.1 GCA_017621035.1 Bacteroides sp.
AATATGACGTATCTTTGGCATATTGAATATTTGAATGCCTAAAGATACGAAAACTTTAGGATATACCAAAGCCCTTGCTTGTGAAAGTAGGGGCTTTGTGATAAAAAATGAGGGCGTGCCGATTTTTGACACACCCTCTTTCCTTTTCCCTATCTTTGCGCCACAGATTCCTTTCGAAATAGGCATGTAATCACAATAAACATTTGTAGAACCTCAAAAATAACTATTCAAAATGAGAAAGATTTATCTACTATTTGCATGGATGTTCCTTACCCTCCCGCTGCTGGCACAGGGAAAAGTGGAACAAATTCGTGAAAAGTTGCTGACGCGCGACCAAACTTCTGTCATCGTTGTTTCCCATCGGGGCGATTGGCGCTCCTATCCCGAAAACTCTCTCGATGCTATCAAAAGCATCATGAAAATGGGAGGTGATGTAGTCGAGATTGATGTCCAACGAACTAAAGATGGCGTACTGATACTGATGCACGACGGCACTCTCGATCGCACCTCTACGGGAAAGGGAAAGATTGCTGACTTCACTTGGAAAGAGTTGCGCCAACTGCGTTTGAAAGATACTCAAGGAAATCCCACCCGTCACAAAATACCCACATTGGAACAGGTGCTGAAAGAAACACGCGGAAAAATCATGCTCAATCTGGACAAGGCAGACCGCTACTTTGACGAAGTCTATGCCCTGCTAAAGAAAACAGGTACCGAAAAACAAATCATCATGAAGGGAACCAAGCCGGCCGAGAAAGTAAAAGAACAATTTGGCAAGTATCTCGACGATGTAATTTACATGCCCATCATACACCTGTATAATAAAGATGCCGAGGCACAAATACTGGCTTTCGTGGACGATATGAATCCGGTAGCCTTTGAAATGGTCTACAAAGATGCTCGTAACCCCTTGCCAGAACGCCTACCGGCTTTACTCAACGGCCGCTCATTGCTTTGGTACAACACGCTGTGGGATTCATTAGCCGGCGGACATACCGATGACAAAGCTGTGGATGACCCGGCCGGAAACTACGGCTATGTAATTGACACGTTGGGTGCACGCATCATCCAAACCGACCGTCCGCAATACCTACTCGACTATCTTCGCTCACGCGGATTACACGACTAATTCCCCCTTTACATCGGTGGTTGACATCTGTCAGCACGTTTGTTGCATCCGTTCAACCATTCTTCATACCATTGAAAGCCGGATTTCATTTCTTTTGAAGTCCGGCTTTCTTCATGCTGTGGTTTGTGCCTATGCTGCTTCTTTTGTAATCGAATTGAAACTTCTTTGTTACCTCCTTTTCAAAACCGTGTAACAACCTTGAAACTTGCTACCTCTACTTTTGCACCAACAAAAATTAACAACTGAAAAAAGAATATGAGAAATGTTTTAAAACTTGTTGGGCTTATCTTGTTACTTGCCGGTAATACGCTGAATGTTTCGGCTGATGAAAAAGAAACCTTACCCAAGCAGGGAGCCATTCATGGACGTGTGATTGATAATGCTAACCAGATTCTTCCGGGAGCATCCATCTTCATCGAGCAGTTACACACGGGTGTGATTAGTGATGTGAATGGTTTCTATACAATGCCTAATTTGGAACCGGGAACTTACGTAGTGAAGGTTACTTACGTTGGTTACAATCCGGTAGAAATGAAACTTACTGTTCCTGCCGGTCGCACCATCGAGAAAGATATCATGCTGGAAGAGGGTGTAGAGTTGCAGCAAGTGGAAGTGAAAGGTGCTTTTCACGGACAACGCAAGGCAGTGAACATGCAGAAGAACAGCATGGGAATAAAGAATGTTGTATCTGCCGATCAGGTAGGTAAGTTTCCCGATGCAAACATCGGCGATGCGCTGAAGCGTATCAACGGTATCAATGTGCAATATGACATGGGCGAGGCACGCTTCGGACAGGTTCGTGGAACGGCGGCCGACCTCACATCGGTTACGGTAAATGGTAATCGCATTCCTTCGGCCGAAGGAGATACCCGTAACGTGCAGCTGGACTTGATTCCTGCCGACATGGTGCAGACCATCGAGGTAAGTAAGGTTGTTACCAGCGATATGGATGGCGATGCCATCGGTGGTGCCATCAACCTTGTTACCAAAAATACACCTTATAAGAGAGTGCTGAACGCTACGGCCGGCAGCGGTTACAATTGGGTGAGCGACAAGTTGCAGCTCAACCTCGGACTGACTTATGGCGACCGCTACTTCAACGACAAACTTGGCGTCATGCTTGCTGCTTCGTACCAGAATGCGCCGGGCGGTGCCGATAATACCGAGTTTGAGTACGACGTGGATGACGATGGCAATGTTTACCTCGACAAGGCCGAAGTTCGTCAGTATTATGTTACTCGCGAGCGTCAAAGCTATTCTCTCGCCACAGATTACAAATTCAATGCCGACCATCGCATCTCTTTCAAAGGAATGTACAACCGTCGCAGCGACTGGGAGAACCGTTACCGCATCACTTATAAGAAACTGAACGATGCCGCCTCCAAGCAATCCATCGTGCTGCAAACCAAAGGTGGTGCTGCCAACAATCGCAATGCCCGTCTGGAGTTGCAACAAACCATGGACTTTACCCTCGATGGTGAACACACCTTCGGCAAACTCAACATGGATTGGGCTGCCTCTTACTCTCGTGCCAGCGAAGACCGTCCGAACGAGCGTTACTTCGGCGTAGAGATGAAGGGCAAGAAGAACAGCGACTACTTTGAAGATTTCTCCTTCGTCAACGCCGGTGGTCGCAATCCCTATCCCAGTAAAGGTTTGGGAGATGTCAGCAACTACTCCTGGAGCATCGACGAACTGACCGATGCCAACGAAGACATCCGCGAAAACGAGTGGAAGTTTAAGTTGAACTTTGAATTGCCCTTGTCCAAAGGTATTTATGGCAACAAGCTCCGTTTTGGTGCCAAGTACACCGATAAATCGAAAGAAAAAGAGACACACTGCTACGACTACATCGCCCCTTATGAAGATGCCTATGACGAAGCGTGGATGAACCAGCTTTCCGGTCAAATCCGAAGCGGTTTCATGCCGGACGGAAACTATCCTGTCAACACTCCCTTCGTTACCAAGCAGTACCTGGGCAGTCTCTCCCTGAATCCTGCACAGAGCGGTGCCTACGAATTGCTGGAAGAGGCTTCCGGAAACTACTCCGCTACCGAGCGCATCACCAGTGCCTATCTCCGCCTCGACCAACAACTGGGCAGCAAGCTCGACTTGGTTCTTGGTTTGCGCATGGAGCACACCGCACTGAAGTACAGCGGTTACAACTGGGTGGTTGATGACCTGGAAGACGAACAAGGCCGACTGATTTCAACCGGTGAGAAGAAACACAACTACGTCAACTGGTTGCCCAGTATTCTGCTGAAGTACAATGCCAGCGACGACCTGAAACTGCGTGCCTCCTTCACCAAAACCCTGGCCAGACCTAAATACTCTGCACTCATACCTAACATCAGCTACAACATTGCAGAAGAGGAAGCCACCTTTGGCAACCCCAACCTGAAGCCTACCACCTCTTACAACTTCGACCTTAGCGGCGAGTACTACTTCGAGAGTGTGGGTCTCATCAGCCTCGGATTCTTCTACAAGAATGTAAAAGACGTGGTAGTGGAAGAGAAGTGGAAGAGCACCAACGACCCCAACATTCCCGACGGTCTGCTCAACGAAGATGGCGACCCCGTGAAGTATGAAATCACCAAGCCCGTCAACGCTTACGATGCCGACCTCCTCGGCGTAGAGTTTGCCTACCAGCGCGACTTTGGTTTCATTGCTCCGGCACTCAAGTGTGTGGGCTTCTACGGAACTTACACCTACACCCACAGCTCCACCAAGAATCACAAGTTTGAACATCGTACCCTGGAAGAGGGAGAGAAGATTAAGATGACCGGTTCGCCCGAGCACACCGCCAACGCATCGCTTTATTACGAGAACAAGGGACTCAACGTGCGCCTTTCTTACAACTTCGCTTCCGATTTTGTGGATGAGTTCGGTACCGTGGCAGCCCTCGACCGTTACTACGACAAGGTGAACTACCTCGACCTGAATGCCGCCTACACCTTTGGCAAAAACTTCAAGACTACCTTCTACGTCGAGGCCAACAACCTCCTTAACCAACCCCTGCGCTATTACCAAGGCAACAAAGAGCGCACCATGCAGACAGAATACTACGGCATGCGCCTGAATGCCGGTGTGAAAATCAGTTTCTAACCCCTAAAAACAAGAAGAACAATGAAAAAAATAGTATCATTCCTCCTGATTGCCCTCGCCGCAATCAACCTCTCCGCACAAACACCCGAAGTGTGGAAAACGCTGAAGAAAGAAGCCAACTTTTTCATGGCCAACGACCTCGGCCGCAACGGATACTACGACCAGAAACCCATCGCCGAACTGATGGGCGTCATGGCCGAAGAGATTGAACCCGAGTGCATACTGGCTGCCGGCGATGTACACCACTTTGAAGGCGTACAGAGCACCAGCGACCCTCTCTGGATGACCAACTACGAGTTAATCTACTCACACCCCGAGCTGATGATTCCCTGGTACCCCATCCTCGGCAACCACGAGTATCGCGGCAACACACAAGCCGTGCTGGACTACTCCGGCGTAAGTCGTCGCTGGGAGATGCCCGCCCGCTACTACACCCGCGTGTTTGAAGAAGACGGCGTAACCGTGCGCTTCGTCATGATAGATACCGCACCGCTGATGGACAAGTACCGTCGCGACACCGAAGACTATCCCGATGCCGGCAAGCAAGACATGCAGAAGCAACTCAGCTGGCTCGACTCCGTACTGGCCGCTGCTCACGAAGACTGGGTTATCGTCATCGGTCACCATCCCATCTATGCTGAAACCAGCAAGTCAAACAGCGAACGCCTCGACCTGCAGAAACGCCTCGACACGGTGCTCCGTCGCCACAACGTAGACATGTACCTCTGCGGACACATCCACAACTTCCAGCATATCCGCGTGCCGGACAGCCGGATAGACTATGTAGTCAACTCCTCCGCCTCGCTCAGTCGCAAAGTTAACCCCATCGAAGGCACCCGCTTCTGCAGTCCCGAAGCCGGCTTCTCCGTCATTGCCGCCGGCAAGAACGAGCTTTGCCTCCACATGATTGACAAAACCGGCAAGGTGCTCCACACCATCAGCCGTACCAAATAAACCTCACAAATACACATACAACCTACAAGTAAATACACAAACAACCTAGATGTAAATACACCTATAACTTTAAGGTAGTATTGTAGTGTCAGCCGGGCCATTCTGCTTGTGAAAGCAATGCCTGGCTTTCCTATTTCTATTTGTAGAGGTGCGTAATCAATCATTTTAGGCACGGATGACACGGAAAATCACGGTTTTCTTTGTGATGAACCTGCGCAGTGAATTTCTTCCGTGAATTTCCGTGTAATCCGTGCCTAAAATATCTATAAATTGATTCTGAATCCCCCTATTTTTATTCCCGAAACTATTATTTCTATTAAAATACCATCTTAGGAACCTCCCGAAAAAGGTATTTGTGTGAAAATACATCTTTAGGGATATCCCGAGATTATTATTTTAATAGAAATACCTCCTTCGGGAATATCCGAAGAGATTATTTCTTAAAAAATATAAGTTTCGGGAGTTCCCGAATAAACTGTTTCGATAAAATAACTATCTTTGTGCCAAGAAAACAACGGAAACAGGCTTCGGCCGGAAGATGAAAGGAGTAATATGGAGATTATCAACATCGATTTGACCCGTCTGCGAGGGGAGGAGTGCTTCGGATTTATGCAGCGTGTCCATGCGCTGAGTGTGGCAAGCCTGACCGGAGAGGCGGAACTGGCGGCACTGGCACCGCTGGGCACGGCCGTGGAGGCTTTGAGTGAAGCGCTTCAGCAGAGCAAGAAGAATCCGCACACCGAGGCCATGACCGAGGCCGACCGAGCGGCCGAAACGGCTTTTTGTGCTGCCCGAGCCTATCTTTTCGCCATGCAGGGCTATCCGGACAAGGCCGTCGCCACCGTGGCCCGAAATGCCTGGCTGGATACGTTTGCCAAGTACGACTACCTGCCCGTTATGGGCGCGACGGAGAAGTATGGCAACTACCACGCCTTGCTGAGCGACTTGCAAGAGTTGTCGGCCGCCGACGTTGCCACCCTTGGCCTCGCTCCCTGGCTGGACGCGATGAACGTTGCCTATGCCGGCTACTGTGTGGCACGCGACAATCGCGTTTCCTGGGATGCTAACTATCGGGTGGGGCTCACCACTCGGGCGCGCACCGACATCGAGTCGGCCTACCGCACCTTTGTGGACAAGCTCAACGCCCTCCTCATCATCAACGGCTCTTCCGCCTACGCCTCCTTCGTCGCCCAACTCAACGTCATCATTACCGACATGCGGGCTGTGGTGAGGGGGAGAAGCAGTAAGGCGAGAAATAAAGTTGAAAGTGGAAAGATGAAAGATGAAAGTGAAAAGATGACTGCGGAGCTGATGAGCGAAGCGAATAAAGATGAAAGTGGAAAGTGGAGAACCCTCCCCCGACCCCTCCCAAGGGAGGAGGCTGCGCGGTGAAAGCAGTGATGGTAACAGAAATGGGGAGGCGATGCTAACTTAGTCCCCCTCCGAGAGGGGGTGCCCAACGGGCGGGGGAGGTGCACCGGCACAAAGTTAAGTTAGGTATCAGAATAGTTCAACTCTCAACTCTCAACTATTAACTATCAACTCTCAACTAGTATTAACCTCCCCCGTCACTTCGTGCCACCCCCTCGTTGAGGGGGACTAAGTTACATCAACAAAAATAACTCCGAAATCCGAAATC
>JAGATY010000091.1 GCA_017621035.1 Bacteroides sp.
ATAAATCATAAATCATAATTCCCATGATATTACCCATCTACGTGTATGGCCAACCTGTGTTGAGAAAGGTGGCTGAAGATATTACCCCGGATTATCCGGAATTGAAAGAGTTGATTGCCAATATGTTTGAAACCATGGATAAAGCAGAAGGTGTGGGCTTGGCTGCTCCACAAATCGGTCTGCCTATCCGAGTGGTTGTCGTAGACTTAGACGTTCTTTCAGAAGATATGCCTGAGTATAAAGATTTCCGTAAGGCCTATATCAATCCTCATATTTTAGAAGTTGAAGGAGAAGAAGTTTCCATGGAAGAGGGTTGCTTAAGCCTTCCCGGTATTCATGAACCGGTGAAGCGAGGGACTAAGATTCATGTCAAATATATGGATGAGAACTTTGTAGAGCATGACGAGGTGGTGGAAGGCTATCTGGCACGTGTTATGCAGCATGAGTTCGACCATCTGGAGGGAAAGATGTTTATTGACCATCTTTCAGCATTGCGTAAACAGATGATTAAAGGAAAGTTAGGCGCCATGCTGAAGGGTAAAGCACATTGTACCTATAAAGTAAAGACTGTAAAGAAGTAATCTGATGATAAGAAAAATACTGGTACTCCTGTTGCTGCTGCCCACGTGTTTGCATGCTCAAATAAATACGGAGCGGGTAATGAATATTGCCCGGAATGCTCTGTACTTTGAGGATTACGTGCTATCTATCCAGTATTTCAACCAGGTAATCAATGCCAAGCCCTATCTGTTTGAACCCTATCTCTATCGTGGCTTGGCAAAGATCAATCTGGACGATTATCAGGGGGCAGAGTTGGATTGCGATGCAGCTATCCAACGTAACCCTTTTGTGGTGGGTGCCTATCAGATTAGAGGATTGGCACGTATCCGGCAGAACAATTTTGAAGGTGCCATAGAAGATTACCGAGCCGCCTTGAAGTATGATCCGGAGAATGTGGTTCTTTGGCATAACCTTTCGCTTTGCCATATTCAACGTAAAGACTATGAAACGGCTAAGGAGGATTTGGAGAAACTGATGAAAGTTGCTCCCCGCTATATGCGTGCTTACCTGATGCGTGGAGAGGTGCTCTTGAAACAAAAAGATACTTTGCAGGCTTTACAGGACTTTGATAAAGTTATTGCCATGGATCGTTACGACCCGGATGGATGGAGTGCAAGAGCCATAGTACGTATTCAGCAGGGTAAGTACAAAGACGCAGAGTCAGACTTGAATCAGGCTATCCATCTTAGTGTGAAGAATGCCGGTAACTACATCAATCGTGCTTTGACACGTTTTTATCAAGACAATTTGAGGGGAGCCATGAGTGATTATGACTTGGCATTAGAAATAGACCCCCATAATTTCTTGGGACATTATAACCGAGGCTTGCTACGTGCTCAGGTGGGGGATGATAACCGAGCCATTGAAGACTTTGACTTTGTGCTGGAGATGGAACCGGACAATATGATGGCCACCTTTAACCGAGGTCTGCTTCGGGCACAGACGGGTAATCTGAGAGGAGCGGTTACAGACTTCTCAAAGGTGTTGGATGAGTATCCTAATTTTGTAGCCGGTTACTATCATCGTGCAGCAGCTCGCAAGAAATTGGGTGACCATAAGGGAGCGGAGCAAGATGAGTTCAAGATGATGAAGATTCAGATTGACCGCAGAAACAATACTTCTTCAGCTGCGGCAAAGAATGATGTGGCCGATGCCAATGGTGACGAAAAGGATGAAAACTCGGAAGAGGGAAAAGAAGAGAAGACTCGTAAGAAGTCAGACAAGAATATGAATAACTACCGCAAGATTGTGATTGCGGATGATGCAGAATCGGAACAGCGGTATAAGAGTGATTATCGTGGCAGAGTACAAGATAAGAATGTTACGATTAAGTTGGAACCGATGTTTGCGTTGACTTACTATGAACGTCAAAGTGATGTGAAGTATGGTGTACATTATCACAAATTCATTGATGAGTTAAATCACTCCAAAGCTTTCCCGAAGACTTTACGTATCACAAACATGGAGGCTCCCTTGACTCAGGAACAGGCACTTGCCCATTTCTCTCTCTTAGATAGTCACTCGGCAGATGTGCTCTCGGACGATAAGAGTGCTGTGAAACGTTTTATGCGTGGACTGGATTTCTATCTGGTTCAAGATTTTACGAGTTCTATTGATGACTTTACCAAGAGCATTTTACTGGATGATGCTTTCTTTCCGGCTTACTTTATGCGTGCTTTGGTTCGCTATAAGCAGTTGGAATATCGAAAGGCAGAAGCTGTTTTGAGTGACGATGTAATGACTTCTGCCAAAGGTGAGGTGAAAAATGGGGTGAAGGTGGTTGATTATGAGATTGTAAAAGAAGACTTGGATAAAGTAATCCAGTTGGCACCGGATTTTGTGTATGCTTACTACAATCGGGGAAATATGTCCTCTATGTTGAAGGATTATCGCTCTGCTTTGGCCGATTATGATAAGGCTATTGAACTGAATCCTACCTTTGCCGAGGCCTATTATAACCGAGGCTTGACACACATCTTCTTGGGTAACAACAAACAAGGTATTGCCGATTTGAGTAAGGCCGGTGAACTGGGTATTGTTGCCTCTTACAATGTTATCAAGCGCTTTACGCTGATTGAAGAAGAGTAAAAGAGACTTTAAACAGACTTCAAAGAGGGTGGAAAAAGAACTTTTTAAGTAGTATCATAGTAACTTCTTTGTCTTAAAGATAGAATATAAATAAAGAAATAGCTAATTTTGCGTGCTGAAATCGAATAATATATAACCTTATGATAAAGATAACTTTTCCAGATGGCTCCGTTCGTGAGTATAACGAAGGGGTAACAGGACTGCAAATTGCAGAAAGTATTAGTTCACGTCTGGCACAAGATGTATTGGCTTGTGGCGTGAATGGTGAAACATATGACTTGGGTCGTCCGATTAAGGAAGATGCCGCAGTAGTACTCTATAAGTGGGAAGATGAACAAGGTAAGCATGCTTTTTGGCATACCAGTGCCCACTTGTTGGCTGAGGCTTTGCAAGAGCTTTATCCCGGTATTCAGTTTGGTATCGGTCCTGCTATTGAGAACGGTTTCTATTATGATGTAGATCCGGGTGAGACTCCTATTAAAGAGGCAGACCTTCCGGCCATTGAAAAGAAAATGGCTGAATTGGTTGCTAAGAAAGAGGCTGTGGTTCGTCGGGATATTGCTAAGGCAGATGCGTTGAAAATGTTTGGCGATCGTGGTGAGACTTATAAGTGTGAACTGATTTCAGAATTGGAAGATGGACACATTACTACCTATACGCAGGGTGCTTTCACTGACTTGTGTCGCGGACCTCACTTGATGACTACTGCTCCTATCAAGGCAATCAAGTTGACTTCTGTTGCCGGTGCTTATTGGCGTGGACAGGAAGACCGTAAGATGATGACTCGTATTTACGGTATCACTTTCCCGAAGAAAAAAATGCTGGATGAATACTTGGTGATGCTGGAAGAGGCCAAGAAACGTGACCACCGCAAGATTGGTAAAGAGATGGATTTGTTCATGTTCTCTGACACTGTAGGTAAGGGCTTGCCTTTGTGGTTGCCGAAGGGTACTGCATTGCGTTTGCGTCTGCAAGATTTTTTGCGTCGTATCCAGGCACGTTATGACTATCAGGAGGTTATCACTCCGCCCATTGGTAACAAGTTGCTTTATCTGACTTCAGGTCACTATGCCAAGTATGGTAAAGACTCTTTCCAACCTATTCATACGCCTGAAGAGGGAGAAGAGTATCTGTTGAAACCGATGAACTGCCCTCACCACTGTATGATTTACAAGAACTCACCCCGTTCTTATAAAGACCTGCCTTTGCGTTTGGCAGAGTTCGGTACAGTTTGTCGTTACGAGCAAAGCGGTGAGTTGCACGGCTTGACACGTGTACGTAGCTTTACGCAAGATGATGCTCACATTTTCTGTCGTCCTGACCAGGTAAAAGATGAGTTCTTGCGTGTAATGGATATCATTTCCATTGTATTCCAATCCATGAACTTCCAGAACTTTGAGGCTCAAATCTCTTTGCGCGATAAAGAAAATCGTGAGAAGTACATCGGTAGCGATGAAAACTGGGAGAGAGCTGAGCAGGCAATCATTGAAGCTTGTGAAGAGAAGGGTCTGAAGGCAAGAGTTGAGTATGGCGAAGCTGCTTTCTATGGTCCGAAGCTTGACTTCATGGTGAAAGATGCTATCGGTCGCCGTTGGCAGCTGGGTACCATTCAGGTAGACTATAACTTACCGGAGCGTTTCGAATTGGAATATACCGGAGCTGACAATCAGAAGCATCGCCCGGTAATGATTCACCGTGCGCCGTTTGGTTCAATGGAACGCTTTGTGGCTGTGCTTATTGAGCATACTGCCGGTAAGTTCCCGTTGTGGTTGATGCCTGAACAGATTGCTATCCTGCCAATCAGTGAAAAGTTCAATGACTATGCTAACGAAGTGAAGAAGTTCTTGAAGAAGTATGATCTTCGTGCCATCGTTGACGAACGCAACGAAAAGATTGGTAGAAAGATTCGTGACAATGAAATGAAGCGTATTCCTTATATGCTGGTGGTTGGTGAAAAGGAAGCTGAGAATGGAGAAGTCGCTATTCGTAAGCAAGGAGAGGGCGATCAAGGCACCATGAAAATAGAGGAATTCGCTAAAAAAATGAGTGAAGAAGTTCAGAATATGATAAATAAGTGGTAACTTTGCCGCCAATTATGAAAAGTAGGTGCTAGATTCATAAGGTTTAGCACCATTTTCTTGAATAAAACAAAGCAATTTAGAAGTAATAAGTAAAAAACGAACCGGAGAAAGTACGTTATTAATGAAGAATGACACCTTAAAAGGGCAACATCGGATCAATGAACAAATCCGTGCCAAAGAAGTCCGCATTGTGGGCGACGAAGTAGAATCTAAAGTATATCCTATTGCTCAAGCCTTGCGCTTGGCGGAAGAGAACGAAGCCGATCTCGTAGAGATATCTCCCAATGCACAACCGCCTGTTTGTCGTATTATCGATTACTCTAAATTCCTTTATCAGCTGAAGAAACGCCAGAAGGAACAAAAGGCAAAACAAGTGAAGGTCAACGTGAAAGAAATCCGTTTCGGTCCGCAAACAGATGATCACGATTATAACTTCAAATTGAAGCATGCCAAAGGCTTTCTGGAAGATGGCGATAAGGTTAAGGCTTACGTTTTCTTTAAAGGCCGCTCCATTTTGTTCAAGGAACAGGGCGAGGTTCTGTTGCTCCGTTTTGCCAACGATTTGGAAGAGTTTGCTAAGGTAGACCAGATGCCGGTGTTGGAAGGTAAGCGTATGACCATTCAGCTCTCACCCAAGAAACAGGGCGCATCTAAGAAACAAGCTCCCAAACCTGCAGAAGCAAAACCGGCTCCGGCAGAAACAGAAGAATGAAAAAGTGAGTAACGCCGTCGGTATAGTGCGTTACCATATAATTAATAATTTAAAAGTTTAATAAAGATGCCAAAGATCAAGACGAACTCCGGTGCTAAAAAAAGATTCACTCTTACCGGAACGGGTAAAATCAAAAGAAAGCACGCTTTTCACAGTCACATTTTGACTAAGAAGACTAAAAAGCAAAAGAGAAACTTGTGTTACTCAACACTTGTTGACACAACAAATGTAAGCCAAGTTAAGGAACTCTTAGCGATGAAGTAATCACAAAGCGTACTTAGAAGATTATTAAAGTTATTAACCGAATGCATTAGCTTTAAGTCCGCTGCGTGAAGTAACGGCGCTAACATTCAAAAACAAGTAAAACTATGCCAAGATCAGTAAATCATGTTGCTTCTAGAGCAAGAAGAAAGAAAATTTTGAAATTGACCAGAGGTTACTTTGGTGCAAGAAAGAACGTTTGGACCGTTGCCAAGAATACTTGGGAGAAAGGTTTGACTTATGCGTTCCGTGACCGTAAGAATAAGAAGAGAAACTTCCGCGCATTGTGGATTCAACGTATCAACGCTGCCGCTCGTTTGGAAGGTCTGTCTTACTCTCAGTTGATGGGCGCTTTGCACAAAGCAGGCATTGAAATCAACCGCAAAGTGTTGGCTGATTTAGCTGTTAACCATCCGGAAGCTTTCAAGGCTATTGTTGCTAAAGCAAAGGCTGCTTAATTATCGGGCAGTAACTGATAGAATAAATGCCAATCGTTATTTACGGTTGGCATTTTTTGTGTCTGTTCATTTGAAAGTCTTTAACTCCTTATATGAAAAACTTTACCTGTTCATCAGAAGTTCTTTACCTGTTCATCAGAAGTTCTTTACCTGTTCATCTGAAGTTCTTTGTCTGTTCATTTGAAAATCTTGCGTTGATTCAGCGCGTTCCAATATTTGCGGGCATTGCGCATGTGCTCGGCATGTGTGGCGGCAAAGTTATGAGTGCCCGAGAAGTCTTCTTTGGCGCACATGTACAGATAGTTGTGATGCGTATAGTTCAGCACTGCGTCGATTCCTACGGGAGTGGGGATGCGGATGGGACCCGGCGGAAGCCCAACGTTAAGATAGGTGTTGTAGGGAGAGGGGACGGTAAGGTGCGCGTTGGTGATTCTACGCAAGCCGAACTCCCGTAGGGCAAATTTTATGGTTGGGTCAGCCTGTAACGGCATCTTTCTTTGTAAGCGATTGATATACAGACCGGCAACCATCGGTTTCTCTGCTGCGTTGTTGGTCTCTTCTTCCACTATGGAGGCCAGCGTAGCTACCTCGGCGGGCGTCATTCCCAGAGCTTCCGCTTTGGCTTTTCGTTCTTTGTTCCAGAACTTAGCATGCTCTTTTTGCAACCGTTTCAGGAGTTCTTTGGCAGAGATGTTCCAATACACCTCATACGTATCAGGAATGAAGAGGGCTGGAAGCGTCTCCTGATTGTAACCGGCTGATTGTAAGAAGAGTGTGTCATTCAAGCTTGCGGCAATCTCTGCAGAGTCAATCATTAGCTGTTCTCCCAGATTCCGCGCCAGCCGGTCAAGCGTCCGCACGCTGCCAATCACTAGTCTGGCAGGTTCCTGATACCCTCTGTATAGGCGGCTGAAGAGGTGATAAACACTCTCGCCGGGACGGATGGCATAGCGTCCGGTCTTGATGCAGCGGTCATAATCACGATGCCAAACCATCCAGCGGAAGCCCTGCATGCTGCCGGGGTTTCCATATTTCTCCACCTTATTATATATAGAATCCAGGTTGTCGTCGCGGTCTATGTAGATGTAACTCTTCTTTGCCGGATGGAACTGTGGCGCAAACACTCTGTTGTATCCCCAACCTCCGATGGCTCCTCCTGCAATGAGCAGCAGGATAAGTAGCGTCCAAACTATCTTTTTGTCTCTTTTTTTCATCTCTTTGATGCTACACGTTATCTTTTCGATTCTTACTTCTTGAACCCGACAAAGATAGAAAGAAAAACCGGTAGATTTGTTCCGCCGAGCAGAAACATTTGTTCTGCCGACCCTCCGCATTTAACCTTTCCGCCTTCCGCATACGTTCCGCCCTTGCACAAGATGGCAACTCATGCTGCACAAGATGGCATCTTATGCAACACAAGATGCCATCTTGTGCATAATCGGTTCTAGTGTGCCGCTTGTCGGGAGTGCTTCTTTTGCCAGGCCGGAATAGGTGCGGGAGGGGCTGCGATAGTGTGAAGGGGAAAAGAAAAAGGTGTGCCGACATATGTCTGGTCACACCTTTTTCTACGGATGAAGAAGAGCCGCTAGCCGGACTTGAACCGGCGACCTACGCGTTACGAATGCGTTGCTCTACCGACTGAGCTATAGCGGCAAGGGGTTTTGCTTTTTCGGCGTGCAAATGTAATGCTAATTTTGGAACAGCGAAAGAAATCTTGAAAATATTTTAAAGCAGTGGGAAGATGCTTTTCGTTTTGTGCGGAATGTGGAAATATTGTATTATCTTTGTGCCGTTTATATTATTTACAACACAATAGATAAATCGGAAAAAGAATCTTATGCGTAGATTGATAGCTTTATGTTGCCTGATGGTTGTCTTCCTTGGGCAGGCTGTTGCTCAGCAGATGACTGACGAGCAGGTAATTGAATACGTGAAACAGGCACAGGCCGCCGGTAAGTCGCAGAAACAAATGACTACCGAATTGTTGCGCCGAGGGGTTACAAAGGAGCAGGTGTTACGTATCAAAGAAAAATATGAAGAGTCCAAAACATCTGCTTCCGGTACAACCAATGTGCCCCGTCAGATGCGAGAGCGCTCGCTTGGAACAGAGACCTCTTATGAAGCTGCTGAAGTTGTCGACCAAGAGAGTGTAGTAGAAGAGGAACGCGCAGCTGAGTCTCAGGAAGTTAAGCCAGAAGAACAAATCTTTGGCCATAACCTCTTCTCCAACAAGAAATTGACTTTTGAACCGAATGCAAACCTTGCTACACCGGCAAACTATCGTTTAGGCCCCGGCGATGAGGTTATTATCGACATTTGGGGAAACTCTGAAAATACCATCCGCGATATGATTTCTCCCGAGGGAACCATTCTTGTGAGTGGCTTGGGACCTGTTCATCTCAGCGGAATGACAGTTAAAGAGGCCAACGCATACTTACAACGCGAGCTGTCTAAGATTTACGCAGGTATCGGTGGCGAAGAGCCTAACTCGCAGGTAAAGTTGACTTTAGGCGACATTCGTACTATTCAAATCAACATCATGGGTGAGGTAGCCGTGCCGGGAACTTACCGCCTTTCTGCCTTCTCTTCCGTATTCCATGCCCTCTACCGTGCGGGTGGCGTCAGCAAAATAGGTAGCTTGCGCGACATCAAGGTAGTACGCAACGGCAAGACGGTTGCAACCCTGGACGTGTATGCAATCATTATGAACGGTGCCATGAAAGATGACATCCGTTTGCAGGAGGGTGATGTGGTTATCGTCAGCCCGTACAAAGCATTGGTGAAGATTGCAGGTAAGGTGAAGCGCCCCATGTTCTACGAACTGAAAACTACAGAAACAGTTGCCGCTCTCTTGAAATATGCCGGTGGATTTACAGGCGATGCTTACAAGAAAGCAGTGCGCATCATCCGTAAGAGTGGCCGTGAACACCAGGTGTACAACGTGGATGAGATGGATTACTCGGTGTTCCGCATGGACGATGGTGATATGGTGACCATCGACGCTGTGCTTGAACGCTTTGAGAACAAGGTTGAAATACGCGGTGCCGTCTATCGTGAAGGTCTCTATCAGTTGGACGGAACCGTCAACTCAGTCAAGCAACTGATTAAAAAGGCAGAAGGCTTGCGTGGCGATGCCTTCTTGAACCGTGCGCTGTTAGACCGTGAGCATGAAGACCTTACTCACGAAATGATTGCCGTAGATGTAAAGGGCTTGCTGAACGGAACCGTTGCTGACATTCCTTTGCAGAAGAACGACGTGCTCTACATCCCCAGCATTCATGACCTGAAGGAGGAAGAGACCGTTGCCATTCATGGTGAAGTGGCCAATCCGGGTACATACCTCTACTCAGCCAATATGACAATTGAAGACCTGATTATCCAATCGGGAGGCCTGAAAGAAGAGGCCGCAAGCACAAAAGTTAGCGTTACTCGTCGCATCAAGAACCCCAAAAGCCAGAACTTCAGCAGTGCGCTGGGTGAGACTTTCTCGTTTGATGTGAAAGATGGCTTTGTAGTGGAGGGTGAAACTTTCACTTTACAACCGTTCGACGAAGTGTATGTACGCAAGAGTCCCGCTTATCGCAAGCAACAAAATGTAACCATCAGCGGTGAAGTATTGTTTGGTGGTAACTATGCGTTGGTGCGTAAGAACGAACGCTTGAGTGACTTGGTGAACCGTGCCGGTGGCGTTACACCCGATGCTTATATTAAAGGTGCTCGTCTGTTGCGTAAGATGACCGAGGAGGAACAACTGCGTCAGCAAGATGTTGTCCGCATGGCACGCAACAAGAGCGGTAAGGACTCTATCTCCATGGATCGCTTGTCGCTGGAGACTACTTACACGGTAGGTATCGACCTGGAGAAGGCTTTGGCACAACCCGGTTCAGACTTCGACTTGGTTTTGCGCGAAGGTGACCTGCTCTTTGTGCCGGAATATATCAACACGGTTAAAATCAGTGGTGCGGTGATGTACCCCAATACCGTGCTTTATCAGAAGGGCAAGAACATGAAGCACTACATCAACCAAGCCGGTGGGTACGCTAATCTGGCCAAGAAGAAGAAGGCTTATGTCATCTACATGAACGGCACCGTGTCGCGTCTGAAAGTAGGAAGCAACAGTGCAATAGAACCGGGCTGCGAAATCATTATACCAAGCAAGGAGGAGAAGAAACACCTCTCTACTGCCGAAATCTTGAGTATGGGTAGTACAACAGCTTCGCTGGCCGCCGTGATAGCATCTTTGGTTAATGCCTTTAAGTAACAAGCAACTTATGAACGGAACAAATATGGACAATATGAATCCTCAACAGATTGAGGAACAGGAAATAGATTTGTTAGAACTTGCGCAGAAAGTATGGGCTGAGCGTAAGTTGGTCTTCAAGGTTTGTGGTATCGCCGTGCTGGTAGGTCTGGTTGTGGCATTCAGCATTCCTAAGGAGTACTCCACTACGGTTACACTGGCACCCGAGAGTGTAGGCAAATCGGGAGGCGGTAGTTTAAGTTCGTTGGCGGCAATGGCCGGTATCAGCCTAGGTGGTTCAAGCGGTGAAGATGCACTATCTCCTCAACTTTACCCCGACATTGTCAACTCTACTCCTTTCCTTACCGAACTGTTTGATGTGCGTGTAAAGGATCAAAAGGCGGAAATCGATACAACTCTTTACGGTTATCTTACTGAGTACCAACGCGCCCCGTGGTGGGGAGTCGTCATCTCCGCACCGTTCAAGGCATTGGGTTGGACACTCTCTCTGTTCAAAGATAAGGAAGAAGAGGGCGAGGGCAAGCTTGACCCGTTCCGTCTGACACAGGAAGAATCCACCACTGCTCAGGCACTGAGCCAACGCATCTCTGTGTCGGTAGACAAGAAAACCGGTGTGACAACACTCTCGGTAATGATGCAAGACCCGCTGATTTCTGCTACTTTAACCGATACGGTCATGCGTCGTTTGCAGAACTATATCACAGACTACCGTACCAACAAGGCGCGTCACGACCTGGCTTTCACCGAGAAGCTCTACAACGAAGCTAAGGCAAATTATGTGAAGGCACAGGAAAAGTATGCAAATTTTGCTGACTTGAACCAGAATTTGATTCGTCAGAGTGCTACCATCGAACGGGAACGTCTGCAGAATGAAGCAAGCCTGGCTTATCAAGTTTACTCTCAAGTATCGCAACAGTTACAGATGGCGCGTGCCAAGGTGCAAGAGATTACTCCGGTTTATACCGTAGTGCAACCCGCTACCGTACCTCTGAAGGCCGCCAAACCCAGTAAGTTGATGGTGCTGGTTGGCACTGTATTCTTGGGCGGAGCAGGTGCTGTGGCTTGGATTCTGTTTGGAAAAGAGTTCTGGAAGAAGCTGAAAGAGCAGGTCTTCTCTAAGAAGCAAGATTGAAATCATACATCAGAAAACATGAAACTGATTACTGAAACGTTGCTGGACAGTGTGACGGAGCAGGCGAAAGCTAACGCCCGCTTGCGAATGAATTATAATCTTCATGAGTCGATGGATGATCCTATTCATCGACTGCTCAACGCCTTGGAACCGGGCACATACTTACCGCCTCATCGTCATCAGGACAAAGTGGAGACCTATCTCGTATTGCGAGGCAGTTTGTTAGCGTTCTTTTTTGATGAAGAGGGGAATATCACTGAGAAGGTTTGTCTGAACCCGGCAGATGGTAACTACGGACTGGAGATTCCTGCCGGTACGTGGCACAGCATCGTGGTGCAACAGAGTGGAACCGTTATCTTTGAAGTGAAGAAAGGTCCTTACCAGCCTTTGCCACCGGAGGACTTAGCTCCCTGGGCTCCCGCTCCTACTGATGCAGAAGGCATCAAAGCTTACTTGGAAGCGCTTTCTCGCGAATAACTGTTGTTTGTATAAACACAAGAAGGAGTGTGTTATAGTCGATTGCTTATATTTTAGGCACGGATTACACGGAATTTCACTGTTGAATGATAGCCATTTGGGCATAAATCAGTGATTATCCGCGTAATCCGTGCCTAATTTTATTTTGACATCTACGCCTAACGTATATGTCACGTTGCTTTTTTAGTCAAACCAATTCTTGAACTTCTTGAAGATTTTCTCCTTGATGGAAACATTGGGACGGAAGTTGTCTGAGTCTTCCAGGCTTTCCAGTGCTTTCTTTTCGTCCTTGCTCAGTGCTTCGGGAACATAGATACTGATATTCACCAGCAAGTCACCTGTTCCGTAACCATTCACGCTGGGCAAACCTTTGCCACGCAGACGGAGTACCTTGCCCGGTTGCGTACCCGGTTCAATCTTCACTTTTACCTTACCGTCGATGGTCGGAATCTCTACCGCGCCACCCAATGCTGCCGTGGGGAAGCTCAAAAGCAAGTTGTAAATCAGGTCATTCTCGTCACGAATCAGTTCATTGTTTGGCTCTTCTTCCACCAAGATGAGTAAGTCGCCCGGTATTCCGTTGTGCTTGCCGGCATTACCTTTACCGCTCATGGAGAGCTGCATGCCTTCTGCTACACCGGCAGGAATCTTCACCGTTACCACCTCTTCACCGTAGACGATGCCTTCGCCCGAACACTCTTTACATTTGTTCTTGATAATCTTACCTTCGCCTCCACAGTTAGGGCAGGTCGTGCGGGTCTGCATCGTGCCGAGGATGGTCTGCTGGTTGCGAATCACGCTACCGCTACCTTTACAGTTCGGACAAGTTTCTGTGCCGCCGTCCCCTTCTGCTCCTGTGCCGTGACAGTGCGAGCAAGTGACATATTTCTTTAGTTTGAACTTCTTTTCCACACCGGTGGAGATGTCCTTCAGGTTCAACTTCACCTTCACCCGAAGGTCAGAGCCGCGGTGTCTGCGTTGTTGGGCACCCCCGCCTCCAAAGCCACCGAAGCCTCCAAAGTCACCACCGAAGCCTCCATGTCCTCCAAAGATGTCGCCAAACATAGAGAAGATGTCTTCCATCGACATACCACCTCCGCCAAATCCACCGAATGGGCCACCGTTGCCGGCTGCTCCACTCATGCCTGCGTGGCCAAACTGATCGTAGCGGGCACGTTTATCCGGATTGCTCAAAACATCGTATGCTTCGGCAGCCTCCTTAAACTTCTCCTCCGCTTCCTTGTCACCCGGGTTCTTGTCCGGATGGTATTGGATGGCTTTTTTGCGGTAAGCTTTCTTTATTTCGTCAGCCGATGCGTTCTTCTCAACGCCCAGCACTTCGTAGTAATCTCTCTTTTCCATATCTGTTGTCTCTTATTCTCCTACCACCACTTTGGCATGGCGGATAACCTTTTCATTCAATATGTATCCGGTTTGCACACAGTCAAGTATCTTTCCCTTCAGTTCCTCTGCCGGAGCGGGTATAACGGCAATGGCCTCGTGAAAGTCTGTGTCCAGCGGAAGCTCCTTGGTTTCGATGACCTTAACCCCGTTCTGTCCCAGCACCGTCATAAACTTGTTGTAGATAAGCTCAACGCCCTGACGCACGGCAGCCACATCCTCGGCCGTCTCCATGTTCTTCAAGGCACGCTCAAAGTCATCCACAATGGGGAGGATGCTGCTAATGCTCTTCTCTCCACCGTTTAAGATAAGCTCGGCCTTCTCTTTCATGGTGCGCTTGCGATAGTTATCGAACTCGGCCGAAAGACGCAGATATTTGTCCTTCTGCTCCTCCAGTTGTTGGTTGGCTTGTTCCAACTCCTGTTTCAGAAGTTCCTCTGCAGTGGGTTCATTCTCAGTAGTTTCCTCAGCGTTTTCGGGTTGTTCTACCTGCTCTTCAGTCGTTTCTTGTCTCGCTTCCTGAGCCTTCAGCTCCTCTTCTTGGATGTTCTCTTTCTCTTTTTGGTCCATATTTTTATGATTCTTATTATACTTGTGAAACATTCTTCTTCTAAGCATACTTCTTAGCGTTTACTTATTTAATAAGGTGTTCTACAAAAACTTTGCCAAACGCCCCGGTGTCCTTTTTGTCATTGCAAAGGTAATGCTTTTATGTCAGATTGTCAGCAAAGGGCAGAGCGATACCCTCTTTCTTCTCTCTTCTTTGCAGGGAACAAGAAGATGAAATAAATGATGTTTTGCTGACAAAAAGATGTAAAACAGGAGAAAACAGTAACTTGCTCTGTTTCCAAAATCTACATTCTAGCGCGAACTCCTTATCCTCTGAGATGGAAAATAGAACACTTTCCGCCGAAACAGTGGACGTTTTAACCAAAACACCGAGTGTTTTCACGGAAATGTCCGCACTTTCTCGGCTAAAACTCTTATTGTTTTCACTCAAAAGAATAAGACTTTTGCCCCGGAACATTAAAACTTCCGCCTCAAAGATTTAAAACTTCCGTCCTCTTCCTTTAAATCTTCTCTCCGGAAGCCTTAAATTTCATCATTTCCACCTCTATTCTTCGCTAGAATTTCTGTAAACATTTCGCGATGTCTCTAGCACTCAGAGAAATAAGTACTTTTCACTTTAAAATTCTCCACCAACCCTCCTACCGGTCGGAAATACGCGATTCTCAGGCGGTTTGAAATACAAAATGTCACCTGCTGACAAATTGCTATTCTGTGCCGGATTGTGTCCATCATTCCATTTGTTTGTGACAGTTAAGTAATGTTTCCTCATTGTTATGGTACAGTCTACTTTTTGAGGCTGGTACAAACTTCCAGACGATTCGCTTGGAAAAATGTCACAACTCTAAATTATTCGCTTGGAAAAGTGTATGGGTGACTTGTTTATTCGCTTGGAAAAGTGTATTTTTGCACTTGAATAAATCGTTAATACTATGCTAAGAAGAAAAATAGAGTCGGTTTTGACAGAGTGGAAGAACTCCAAAACTAAAAAGCCACTTGTGATAAAAGGTATTCGCCAATGTGGAAAAACATACATTGTTCAGAAATTTGCGAGGGAGAATTACGAGAGTGTGGTTTACATGAACTTTATTCTTGAACCGGATAAAAAGTCCGCGTTTACCGGTAATATTGATGTCGATACCATTCTTCTTAACTTATCTGCACTGATTCCGAGAAGTCGTTTCATTAAGGGAAAGACTTGTATTATCCTTGATGAGATACAAGAATGTAGAGAGGCAAGGACGGCTTTAAAGTCATTTCAAATAGATGCTCGTTTTGATGTCATTGCTACAGGTTCCCTTTTGGGCGTGAAAGGCTATGGTAAAGGTGACAAAACAATAGATGCCGGGCAGGATTCTATTCCGGTTGGATATGAAACTGTGGTAGAAATGTATCCCTTGGATTTTGAGGAGTTTCTGTGGGCAAATGGGATTAACGATAACGTTATTGCTACTGTGAAGTCATGTTTTGAGAGTGAGACAGTAGTGCCCGATGGCATCCACAAGGTGATGATGGAGTTATTGCATCGCTATGTCATAGTTGGAGGGCTGCCGGATGTAGTAAATACATTCCTTGAAACTAAAAACATTGAGCTTACCTACAAAGTGCAGCGTAACCTTATTACTGAATATGAGGAGGATATGGTTAAGTATGCGGATGATGCAGATAAGTCACGCATACGTGAGTGCTTTGAGTCTATTCCCAAGCAATTAGCCAAGGAAAATAAGAAATTTCAGTATTCTGTAGTACGAAAGGGAGGACGCTCTTCGCAGTATGTTGGTAGCATCCAATGGCTTGAAGATGCAGGAATAGCCAAAAGATGTTATAACACACAGATTACAGAATTGCCCCTTGAAGGTAACTCAATAAATGATTCTTTCAAGTTGTACACCACAGATATTGGTCTTCTTGTTGCTATGCTTGATTATGGTACTCAAGCCGACATTCTGAAAGGTAATCTTTTAGGGTACAAAGGTGCTATATTTGAGAATCTTATGGCTGACTTTCTTTGTAAGTCAGGGCAAAAACTGTACTACTTTCAGAAGGAAAGTGGTCTGGAGGTAGACTTTCTTGTGCGATACAAGAGTGAATGTGTGGTACTTGAAGTCAAGGCAAAATCCGGTAAAACAAAAAGTTTAAGAACAGTTCTAAAGAACAAAAACGTTTACCATGTTAACAATGCCATTAAGCTTGGTAAGTATAATGTGGGACGAGAAGAGGAGATTCTTACAGTTCCTCTTTATATGGGATTCCTTATTAAAGATAAACTTACCGAGGTTGTTGTCCCGGATATTGACCTGAGTTTATTGAGCTAAGATTGCTAAGGTTGCAGATAACAGAATACTTAAAGAGGGCATGCCAACAACTGACATGCCCTCTTTGTAATTATCTCACACCTACTTATTTCTTGAAATAGCGGTTGTAGAGGCCTTCGAAACCTTTACCGTGGCGGGCTTCGTCTTTAGCCATTTCGTGAACGGTGTCGTGGATGGCGTCCAGATTAAGCTGCTTGGCACGGGCGGCGATGCGCATCTTGTCCTCACAAGCACCGCATTCGGCGTCTTTACGTTTCTCCAGATTGGTCTTGGTGTCCCAAACCACTTCACCCAGCAGTTCGGCAAATTTGGCAGCATGTTCTGCTTCTTCCCACGCATAGCGTTTAAAGGCTTCGGCAATTTCCGGATAACCTTCGCGGTCTGCTTGGCGGCTCATAGCCAGGTACATACCTACTTCGGTGCACTCGCCCATGAAGTGGTTGTTGAGGTCTTTCAGCATCTCCTCGTCGCAGCCTTTGGCCACACCGATAACGTGTTCGGTAACAAACTGGAGGGGAGCGTCTTCGGCAACCTCTTCCATTTCAACAAACTTCTCGGCCGGTACTTTGCAGAGGGGGCACTTTTCGGGAGCGGTGTCACCTTCGTGGATGTATCCGCACACTGTACATCTGAATTTCTTCATCTTTTTGTCTGATTTTAATTAGCTTGAATTAGTTAGTTTCTTCTGCAAGCAGGGTTTCCCGAGGCTTGCTAGGCAAAGATAACGGCTTCTTTTGGTTTGGCAAAATAATTGCTTGGGTATTTATCCGGGGATGCTCGATGTGACACCGGAGGATGGGCGGAGTGTAACACTTGTTTACCATGAATCAAGCAGCGTGTCGATTGAACTGCCGATGGAGTAACGACAGAGCCTACATCAGTCGTTATATGATGTGACATCAGTCGTTATTTCATCCTACATCAGTCGTTATTTCATCTCCACCCCTTTCAGAAACCTTTCTGAGTGGGGTGGGGAAGGAGTGAAAGTTTGGGGACAATGGGATGCTGGTTGTTGGGATTTTTGCTTAGTGCCAGTGAGACTTTTTCTCTTACTCTTCAGACAACTGATTAAAAAAATGGTCTATCTTTATCAAATCTCCACTCGGTTTGCACTATCTTTGCTCCAAAGAAATACTTTGAAGCGAAGATAGGCTGCACCTCGGTATAGCCAAATATATTTGGCTCTCCACTCGGTTTGCACTATCTTTGCAGCCGTCAATAAACTATTGTGACTATGAATTTCGGTTATGTAAAAGTGGCGGCCGCTGTGCCCCGCGTAAAGGTGGCAAACACCAAGTTCAATGCTTCGGAAATAGAAAAGCAGATTATCATTGCTGAGGGAAAAGGGGTTCAGGTGGTGACTTTCCCGGAACTGAGTATCACCGGCTACACGTGTGGCGACCTGTTTTCGCAGCAGTTGTTGCTGGAAGAGGCGGAGATGGCTCTGATTCAGATTCTGAACAACACCCGCCAACTGGACATCATCTCTATTGTGGGCATGCCGGTGACACTGAGCGGATGCCTGCTGAATGCGGCCGTTGTCATACAAAAAGGCAAGGTGCTGGGCGTGGTTCCTAAAACTTATCTGCCTAATTATAAGGAGTTTTACGAGAAACGGTGGTTTACCTCTGCCACTGATGTTACCGATACCTCGGTGCGCTTGTGCGGACAAGTGGTGCCGATGGGGCAGGATTTGCTGTTTGAGGCAGCAGACGTTACCTTCGGCATCGAGCTGTGTGAGGACTTGTGGGCACCCATTCCGCCCAGTTCTGCTTTGGCACTGCAGGGGGCTGAAATCATCTTCAACCTCTCGGCAGACGATGAGTGCATAGGCAAGCATGCCTATCTGCGCTCACTCATCTCACAACAGTCGGCACGTTGCATGGTAGGCTATGTATTCAGCTCATGCGGCTTTGGCGAGTCTACTACCGACGTAGTGTTTGCCGGCAACGGCTTGATATATGAAAATGGTGCACTGCTGGCCGAGAGTAAACGATTCTCTTTTGATGAGCAGCTGGTTATCAGTGAGATAGATGTAGAGTATCTGCGCTCGGAACGCAGGGTGAACACCACCTTCTCGGGCTGTCGCTCAGCGCAGAAGAGTGCTCCCACCAGACGCATTGCCACCGAGTTTGTCAACAGCAAACCGCTGAACCTGACACGTCAGTATGCCCCTCATCCGTTTGTTCCGCAGGGACCGACTCTGAATGAGCGGTGTGAAGAAATCTTCTCCATTCAGACTTCAGGCTTGGCTCAACGACTGTTACATACGCAGGCAAAGAGTGCCGTGGTGGGTATCTCCGGCGGTTTGGACTCCACTTTGGCATTGCTGGTATGCGTACGGACGTTCGATAAGTTGGGTCTCTCGCGCAAAGGCATCATCGGTGTAACCATGCCAGGCTTCGGAACAACCGACCGCACCTATACCAATGCCCTCTGTCTGATGAACTCACTGGGCATAACCGTGCGCGAAATTAGCATCAAAGAGGCTTGTCTGCAACACTTTAAAGACATCAATCACGACCCCACGGTGCACGATGTGGTCTATGAAAACTCACAAGCACGCGAGCGTACACAGCTATTGATGGATATCGCCAATCAGACTTGGGGAATGGTAGTAGGCACCGGAGACCTCTCAGAATTGGCCTTAGGCTGGGCTACATACAACGGTGACCATATGTCTATGTACGGTGTAAACGGCGGTGTGCCCAAAACATTGGTCAAACATCTGGTGAAGTGGGTGGCAGAAAATGACATGGACACAGCCTCACGTTCCACGCTGCTTGACATCGTTGATACCCCTATCAGTCCGGAACTGATACCGGCCGATGAGCATGGAAACATCAAGCAGATAACTGAAGACCTGGTTGGACCGTATGAATTGCACGATTTCTTCCTCCACTACTTCTTGCGTTGCGGCTTCCGTCCGGCGAAGATATACTTCTTGGCTGTGCGTACGTTCAGAGGTGTGTACGATGAAGAGACCATCAAGAAGTGGCTGAAAACCTTCTGCCGTCGTTTCTTCAATCAGCAATTCAAACGCTCTTGTCTGCCCGATGGCCCGAAGGTAGGCAGCATCTCTATTAGTCCGCGTGGTGATTGGCGTATGCCTAGCGATGCCTCGTCGGAGCTTTGGCTGAAGGAAGCAGAAGAGTTGTAGTGACTTATCGCTTGCTTCCGTAATACTTTCGGTAGAGTTTTTTGTAGGCACGCTGGTTTTTGAAGTGCTCAATCCAACGGTTCAAACTGTCGAGCAGTGCGGGTGAGTGCTTGCTTACTCCCCACGAATAGAATTGGGTAAAGCTGATGGCAGTGCTGTAATCAATCTGTGGCAGACTGTCGGCAACGGCTTGTGCAATGCTTTCATCGCACACGGCATAGTCGATGTCTCCATGTGCCACCAGTGCGATGAGCTGCTCTGAGCCATACTTCTCCACCTCTTTGATATAGATGGTGTCGGCAATCTCATTACTTAGGTTCTGAATACGTAGCATGGAAGGAGAGCCTTTTACCACGTGCAGTGTCTTACCGGCCAGCTCTAATTGGTTACGAATGAAGAGGGAATCGCCCTCTGCAGTAGGCTTGCGTTGTACTAACACCTGTCTGTTCAGTACCAGTGGCGTTGTCAGCAGGAGGGAGTCTTTCAGCTCACTGGTTGCTAAGATGCTGTTGGCAATCACGTCAAAGCGGTCCTCTTCCAACCCCTTTAACCGCTCTTCAAAGCTCATCTCCGGGGTAATCACGGCCTTCAGCCCATGGTCACGTGCAAAAGCATTGATAAGTTCATAGTGAAAGCCTGAGATAGTGTCGCCGTCCACGAAGAAACTGATGGAGTTGTACTCCGTGGCCACTCGTAGCACACCTTCTGCCGCAATCTCAGGATAGTCGCGCGGCTCTGCTTCAGGTGTTTTCTTCTCTCGGGAAAGGAATGTGGCAATGCAAGCGGCGGCCACTCCCATAACGGCGTACTGTAATAGTTTCCTGCTTTTCATGTGCGTAATAAATTAAGGGATGAGGACTCTTTCTGTCCCATCAATCGTAGAAGTTCCAGGAGACCCCGAAGCGGAACCACTGACGTGGATTGACAGGATAGTGGGGTACGGTGAATGAGTTGCGGTTGCTCATGCCCTGGGTAATGTGGGTGGCCATGATGTAGAAACGGGTACGCTTCAGCTGCATGTTGACGTAGGCATTCACGAAAGGATAGCCTCCCACCTCCACTTGATCGGCGGTAGGTTGCAGATGGAACTGCTGGATACCGGGGGCATATGCTGGTGCATAATATTTGGTAAAGTAGACCAGCTCGGCACCCAACTGCACGGTGAGCACCTTCTTGGCCAACTTAGTCAGCAGATAGAGGTTGTGGTAGAGGGAAAGTTGTGGCAATGGGAGGACAGTCTCATTACTTGACTTCTGCCAAGTAACCAGATTATCCAGGTGGAAGATGCCCAACTTAAAGTCCTGCTTCAGCTGTGCGGAAAGCACTTGAATGTTGTCTCCACACTGCTCCGGCATGGCATTCTGGTTAAAATAGGTGTAGTTTTTAATGTTCTCTACGCCTACTTTCAGGTTGCTTCTCCAGCGTTCAATGTTCAACTCTCCTTCAATGCGGGTGCGAAACTCCTTCTCCATGTCATCATTATCCCACGTGTAGTGGTTAGAATGGTAGTGACGCATATAGAAAGAGGGCAGTGTATTGCTGATTCGTCCGCGGGCAAAAAAGTTGACCGTGTCTTTACCCAGACGGAAATTCAGGTCGATGTCTGCATTCACCCGGAACTGTCCGATGGCTTTCTCCAGGATACCTACCTCGCCATTGATGTTGTAGTGCAGCAACTTTCCCTGGCGTTTGGCCAGTTCTCCTCCCACAAACACTTCCTGTTCATTATAACGTTGGCGGTGCATGTCGGTGAGAGTGTCCACGTTCATCAAATCATAGCGGCTGAACTTGTGCGAGATGTAGGCCGTCAGTCCGGCCTTGGCATACTTGTTGAAACCCTCTAGCAGGGCGATACCAAAGGTGTTCTTCACGCTGAGTGCCGTGGTTGAGTCGTTACTATGATTCTTATAGAGGTAGTATTTCTCGGGGAAGAAGTCTGCCGGCTCATTGCTAGCACGGAAATTGTGGCGTGAACGCTCCAACTTAAAGGTGTGGATAAAGCTGGTTACAGGAACAAACTCTTCTACGGTAGTGGTGTCTTTCTTCACCTCTATGCGGTCGCGATAGAACCCGAGGCGGTAGCGGTGTGTCAGGTAGAGGTAGAAATCTTTATTGCGGTTGGAGGCCTGTTCCAGCTTCACGGGAATGGTGCTGGATTCATACTCCTTCTTTCCCTCTGCCATATTCTCGGGACGGGTGATGTATTGGTCGTCGGCAATACCACCGTTCTCGTTCATCTTCATGTTGAAGTTGTTGTAGACAGCCTGCATCTGATACTTCTCCCCAATGTAGCTGGCAAATATACCGGCATTAAAGAAAGAGGTATTCTGCTTCTGATAGTAGCCTCTACCATACAGATAATCAATATTGAAACCAAAGGCTAACCGTTTGTTGACGTTGACTGAAAAGTAACTCTTGAAGCGCTCATCACCGTTTATCTTATTACCTCCCTTGTAGTAGGTGAGGTTGGTAAAGGGGATGTTACTGTTGGTAAACAGCACCTCATCCGGCCTAACATAGAAACTGGAGAAGGGCTGCATGAAGAGGGTAGGCTCATCATCCTTTCGGTTGAAGAAGATACGTGATAGGCGGGGAGCACCCAGGTTGCCCAAATGGTTGTACTCTCCGGTAGTACCGTCGGAAAGATTACTGTTCTGAAAGTTCAAACTTGTGGTGTCAGCCGGTACGATGGTACGCTCACCTAACAACTCACTCACCTTCCACATGTAAAGTTTGGGAGGTAGACTGATTAGCTCGGTGTTGGTACTGTCCTGCACATTGTCCGGTAGCATGTTGGGGTCTATTTGGTTGCCGAACTGGTCACGGTTGCCCAGGTTATCGTTTGCTCTTCGCAACGTTTGCTGTGCCTGCATGCTGACGATGCCTGCCAGAAGAATTATGTAGGTAATTGCTATTCGTTTCATTATCATGCTGCAAAGATAGTGTAAACCAAGCGCAGAAAGAAAGGAGGCGACTCTTTTTTTCTCTCCTCGCCGGTTTTTTACGCCGGAAGGAACAAATTAAAAGCCTGCCGGATGCTTTCCCTAGTAAGGAACACATCTTGCAGGCTTCGTAAAGGTATTTTTCGTTCCGTAGTCAGGATAGAGATACGGGAGGGTTTCGGCTTATCGCTTCATACCCGGCATGCGCCCCATCATCTTACCCATCTTGCTACCGGTTACCATCTTCATCATCTTGCGAGTCTGGTCAAACTGCTTCAGCAATCTGTTCACCTCCTGAATATTGGTACCACTACCTTTGGCAATACGCTGACGGCGGCTACCGTTCAGTATCTCCGGGTTGGTACGCTCTTTGGGTGTCATGGAGTTAATGATGGCTTCAATGCTCTTGAAAGCATCATCATCTATATCAATGTCTTTGATAGCTTTGCCTACTCCGGGAATCATGGAGGCCAAATCCTTCAGGTTACCCATCTTCTTGATTTGCTGGATTTGTGCCATGAAGTCGTTGAAGTCGAACTGATTCTTCTGAATCTTGCGCTGCAAGCGTTTAGCCTCTTCTTCATCGTACTGCTCTTGCGCACGCTCAACCAGAGAGACAATGTCACCCATGCCGAGAATACGGTCTGCCATACGCGAGGGGTGGAACTGGTCGATAGCTTCCAACTTCTCGCCGGTACCTACAAACTTGATAGGCTTATTCACTACCGTGCGGATGGAGAGGGCAGCACCACCACGGGTGTCACCGTCGAGCTTGGTCAATACCACACCGTCAAAATCCAGACGCTCATTAAATTCACGAGCTGTGTTTACGGCGTCTTGACCGGTCATGGAGTCCACCACAAAGAGAATCTCATTAGGATTGATGGCCTGCTTGATGGCGGCAATCTCATTCATCATCTCCTCGTCTACAGCCAGACGACCGGCGGTATCGACGATAACCAGGTCATAACCTTTTGCTTTGGCTTCCTGAATGGCGTTCTGTGCTATCTGAACAGGATTCTTGCTTTCCGGTTCACTATACATGGGCACACCGATTTGCTCTGCCAACACCCGCAACTGCTCAATGGCAGCAGGACGATAGACGTCACAGGCCACGAGTAAGGGCTTGCGGTTCTTCTTAGCCTTCAGCATCTTGGCCAGCTTGCCCGAGAAGGTTGTCTTACCCGAACCTTGCAAACCTGACATCAAAATGACGGCAGGACGCGAGTCGATATTTATTTCTGCTGTCTCGCCACCCATCAGAGCTGTTAGCTCATCGTGCACGATTTTTACCATCAACTGGCTAGGCTTCACAGCCGTCAACACGTTCTGTCCCAGAGCCTTTTCCTTCACGGTGTCGGTGAAGTTCTTGGCTACCTTATAGTTTACGTCGGCATCGAGCAGGGCTTTGCGCACATCTTTCAGTGTCTCAGCCACATTTATCTCAGTGATTTTCCCTTCACCTTTCAGTATCTTAAATGAGCGTTCTAGTCTTTCGCTAAGATTATCAAACA
This sequence comes from Bacteroides sp., assembly GCA_017621035.1. Lineage (GTDB taxonomy): Bacteria > Bacteroidota > Bacteroidia > Bacteroidales > Bacteroidaceae > Bacteroides. The sequence continues at coordinate 23,931 of JAGATY010000091.1, forward strand.
TACTATAGAGTAATTATGAATTATAAATGTTGAATTTTGAATTGCAGACTCATGAATTTCAGATTTTAAACTATGAATAAAACAATTGGGGTATACTCTTATTCATAATTTAAAATTCAAAATTCATAATTAGTTTTTATCCGTTCATACTCATCAGGAACTCATCGTTATCCTTGGTCTTTTCCAGGCGATCCTTTACAAATTCCATGGCCTCCAGCGGGTTCATGTCAGCTAAGTATTTGCGGAGAATCCACATACGATCCAGCGTTGTCTTGTCTTGCAACAAGTCGTCGCGACGGGTGCTGGATGCCACAATGTTGACAGCCGGGAAGATACGCTTGTTACTCAAGCCGCGGTCAAGTTGCAACTCCATGTTACCTGTTCCCTTGAACTCTTCAAAGATTACCTCATCCATCTTTGAACCGGTATCAATCAGTGCGGTAGCCAGAATTGTGAGTGAGCCGCCTCCCTCAATGTTACGGGCCGCACCAAAGAAACGTTTGGGCTTATGCAGAGCGTTGGCATCCACACCACCGGAGAGAACCTTGCCTGATGCAGGTGAAACTGTGTTATAGGCACGAGCCAGACGGGTGATGGAGTCGAGGAAGATAACCACGTCGTGTCCGCACTCAACCATGCGCTTTGCCTTCTCCAGTACAATGCCTGCAATCTTAACGTGGCGCTCAGCCGGTTCGTCAAAGGTAGAGGCAATTACCTCAGCATTAACGGTACGGGCCATATCGGTTACCTCTTCCGGACGCTCATCAATCAGAAGCATAATCATATAAACTTCCGGATGGTTGGCTGCAATAGCATTGGCAATGTCCTTCATCAACAGAGTTTTACCAGTCTTAGGCTGTGCCACGATGAGTGCACGCTGTCCCTTACCGATAGGTGAGAAAAGGTCTACCACGCGAGCAGAAAGAGAGTCGCTGTAACCACCCTTGCAAAGACGGAACTTCTCTTCAGGGAAAAGCGGGGTGAGATGTTCAAAAGGTACACGGTCGCGCACATAACCGGGGTCGCGTCCGTTAATCTTGTTTACCTTCACCAGCGGGAAGTACTTCTCTCCCTCTTTGGGTGGACGAATCACACCGTCAACCACGTCACCGGTCTTCAGACCGAAGAGCTTGATTTGGCTCTGTGATACATAAATATCATCGGGTGAAGAGAGGTAGTTGTAATCTGAGGAACGGAGGAAACCATAACCGTCAGGCATAATTTCCAACACGCCTGTACCACCCAGAATGTCATCAAAGTCATAGTTCTTCTCTACGGGACGACGTTCCGGCTGTTGCGGAGCCTCATTGTTGTTATAAGGCTGTGCCTGGCGTTGCTGCTGTTGCTGCTGACGCTGTTGCTGATTGTTGTTACGGTTATTATTATAAGGTGTATTGTTTTCCTTATTGCGCTGGATGCGTGGACGCTGCTGAGGCTCGGTAGGCACGGCGGGAGCCTCTGTCTTAGTGGCTTCAAATTTGCCAATGAGTTCCGTGGGTAACTCAACCTTCTCTGTAGGCAGGTCTTCTATAGGAATAAACTCATCGCTACCGCTGCTGAGGGCAGGTGCTGCTTTCTCTTCTGTTACAGGCTTCTCTTCCGGAGCCGGTTGTGCAGGCTCTGCCGGTTTTGCCGGTTCTTCCTGCTTTTCTACAGCCTTCTTTTCTTTCTTCTCAACGGCTTGCGGAGCAGGTGTGGCGGCCTCTTCCGGTCTTACCTTACGGGGGCGACCCGGTTTGCGCTTGGGCTGTTCTGCCGGTTCTGCTGCCGGTTTTTCCGGTTCTGCCGGCTGAGTGGTTTCTTTAGGCTGCTGAGTGGTCGGTTGCTCTTTGGCTGCCGGTTTTTCGGTTTCTTGAGGTTTTTCAGGCTCTTTGACGGCCGGTTTCCTGCCGCGTTTCTTCTTTTCTGCCTTACGTTCTTCCTTTTGTTTCTCAGCGATTACTTTCTTTGCAGCACCGGCAATGGCCTGCTCGTCGAGTATTTTGTAAACGAGGTCTTCTTTTTTAAGTGTATCTGCTTTCTTGATGCCAAGCTCTTGAGCAATGGCTTGCAACTCATCTACACTCTTCTCGTTCAGTTGAATGATGTTGTACATACAATATAGTTGAATGTTATTGTTATTGTTTTCTTCTGTAATTGTCTGGATAGCAAAAAGCACAACAAGGCGACTCTACAGATATGCTATGTGGACTTTTTGCCCGATGGATAATGTTTTTTGGGATATGGGTGTTGAATAGAAAAACTGTTGGGGATAGCTCAGTAATAAGTTACCTGCCCATAGTTTCAACGCCGCAAAGGTAACAATAATTTTTAGTTTCGTAAACGATTTACCGTTTTTTTCTCTAGAAACCCTATCTTTGCATCCACATTATATTATAAGATGGTTTTATGAAGATAGATAAAGTACATTTGATAACATTCTCACCTACCCATACCTCTAAACAAGTGGGTGAGGCAATTGTTCAGGGCTTGACACCTGAAAATTTGTTGGTGCAGGATATTACCCTGCCTACGGGTGAGCTGCAGCCGGTGGAAACCGGTGCTTTGACGGTGATAACAGTACCGGTTTACGGCGGAAAGGTGGCTCCACTGGCTATGAAACGCCTGGAAGCTCTGCAGGGGGCGGGTAGTTTTGCCGTGCTGGTGGCTGTTTATGGTAACCGTGCCTACGAAAAAGCATTGCAGGAACTGGATGCAAAGGTGTCTCAATGCGGCTTCAAGGTGATTGCTGCCGCCACGTTTGTGGGTGAGCACTCTTATTCTACTGCCGACACCCCCATTGCGGTGGGACGACCGGATGCCGACGACTTGGCTTTTGCTACAGACTTTGGAAAGAAAATAGCCCAAAAGGTAAGCGATGCTGCCGACGAGGAGCATCTCTATGGTGTGGACGTATTACGCATCCCACGTCCCAAACAGCCCATCTGGCCCATGCTGAAGTTTGTGCGTCAAGTGCTTAAATGGAAGAAACAAGGCACTCCGTTGCCTCGCACTCCGCAGACAGATGCCGACTTGTGCAAGCACTGCGGATTGTGTGTAAAATCCTGCCCCAATGCAGCCATTGTGGCCGGAGATGAGTGTAATACGGTGGCCGAGCGTTGCATCAGGTGTTGTGCCTGCGTAAAATTCTGCCCCCATAAGGCACGCACCTACAACACTCCCTTTGCCCCGTTGCTCTCCAACAACTTCAAAAAACGGAAAGAGAACAAGATACTTCTCTGACCCTTTTCCTTTCTATTGAAATCTCTACAGCCCCTTTCCTGCTCTCCTTTGATGTGGGAAAGGGGCTGTTCTTTTATCCTTCCGATAGATTCTTCACACAGCTTTTCCATCCTCTTTTACTTATCCCTCCTTCCCTTCAAACTTTCCCTCTCGTCCTCTTAAACTTCCATCTTCTCATTTCTCTACCCGTACCTCCTCCCTATTACCTCCATTATACATTTGTTATAGATTTGATATAGGTTCGATATACATTCGCTAAAATGCTGATATTCTTAGGAGATAACGATAATATATCGAAGCAATATTGAATGTATAATGGAGGTGGTAGCAGGAGGGTAGGGCGGAAAGATAGGATAGAGATAGGAAAGAGAGGGGAAAGAGATGGTTTGCTCCTAATTTCTGATTGTTTCAGTAGAAACTATTTACAAAAGAGGATGTTTTGTGCTGAAAAACATGATTTTCTGCACAAAAACTTTTGTATTGTGCAGGAAATGCCTACCTTTGCGCCCCGTAACAATTAAAAAAGTTTTAGATGAGAAAAAAAGTATTGCTCGGCATGGTAATGTCGATAGTTTCAATTTCAACTTTTGCCGGTGGTCTTCTGACCAATACAAATCAGAATGCTGCCTTCTTACGTAACCCGGCACGCGATGCGGTTATTGCCATCGATGGTGTGTACACTAACCCTGCCGGTATTGCTTTCCTTCCGCAAGGTTTTCATTTGTCTGTTAGCTGGCAGGCTGCTTTTCAGAAGCGTCAGTTGAATTCATCCAACGATCTGTTCCAGATGAATGCCAACAATAACAGTAAAAATAGATTTTTTGAAGGCGTAGCCAAGGCTCCAGTTATCCCCTCTTTCCAGGCTGCTTATGTGATTAACGACAAGTGGTCAGTATCTGCCCAATTTGCAGTTGGCGGCGGCGGTGGTAAGTGCGAGTTTGAAGAGGGCTTGCCTATGTTTGAAGAGATGATTGGCGGTGCCGTATATAAGAATGGTGGAACCTCTTATGAACTGACTCAGAACCTAACCGGTAAGCAGTATTTCTATGGTATCCAGTTGGGTGCTACTTATAAGATTACCGATAACTTCTCTGTATTCGGTGGTGCTCGTGCCGTGATTGCAAGCACAGGCTATGAGGGTGCTATCCGTGGTATCAAGGCTAATGGTATGTCATCTGCTGATTACTCTGCTCTTTCCGCTCAGGCTGCTGCCGGTGCCGAACAAGCTGCAGCTGCAGCAGCACAGGCACAAGCTGCCGGTCAGGCTGACGTAGCCGCCCAGTATGCCGCTGCTGCAGAACAATATGCTGCCGCAGCTCAACAAGCAGGTACGGTGGCTGCACTGACACAAGACTATGAGTTGGATTGCTCACAAAGTGGTTTCGGCGTGACTCCCATCATTGGTGTGAACTGGAAGCTGGGTAAGTTGAATCTGGCAGCCAAGTATGAGTTCAAGACTAAGATTGAGTTGGAGAATGAGTCTACCAACAGTAAGAATGTAGACGCTCTGATGCCTGCTTATGCCAATGGTGCAAAAGTACGCTCAGACATTCCCGCCCTGCTGACAGTAGGCGCACAGTATGAGGTGCTTCCCTCTTTGAGAGTGATGGCAGGTTATCATCAATACTTTGATACTGATGCAGAAGGTAGTGCCACAGCAGTTTCAAACAACACTTGGGAAGCTCTGTTGGGCGCTGAGTGGGATGTGAATGATAAGGTGTTGTTGAGTGCCGGTATGCAGCGTACCAAGTATGGTTTCGAGGATAGCGAGATGGGTGATACCAACTTTAACATCAGTTCAACAGCTCTTTGCATCGGTGGTGCATACAAGTTCTCAGAAAAAATGAAGCTGAATATCGGTTACATGCACTCTTTCTATGAAGACCACGACTTTGCAAACGCATCCAGTGGTTCTTTGTGTAGCTACACTCGTAAGAACGATGTAGTAGGTGTAAGTCTTGATATTCGTTTCTAACACGGTTTATAAATAACTTCTAACCAGTAGTGAAGAGGTATGCTTGTTTCTGGCAAGCGTACCTCTTTTTTGTCTTTAACTCTCTTCTGCTCTTTTGCTTATCTATAAGGCACTGTCTCCTGTCAGAAGGAGTATTGTACCAGCAGGTTGAGGCGGTTGGCGTGACGGGTGGTGTTACTGAAATCGGTACGCCAGCCACGCAGGTACTCTGTGCCCACCTCCATGTTGGGAGTGGCGTGCCAAAAGAGGTTGGTGGCCAGGTATTGCCCATAGCGGTAGGGGTAGCTGTTCTCTTGCGGCCAGTGATTGTCGGAGTAGAGGCGCGATAGACTATAAGTGGCAGAGAGGAAGAGTTTTGGGGAGAGGTTATAACGTGCTCCGGCAAACCATCCCAGCATGGGAAGGGCTTGCATCTTGCCCTCTTGCGTAGGATTGGGGACTAGGTCAACATTCAGTTGGCTGAGGTCGTTGAAGTATTGCCCGATGCCTTTCCCGTAAGTGATTTGCCCATAGAGGCGTAGAGCACTTTTCAGAGTGCAACTGCCGGAGGCTTGTATGCCGTAGCCGGTAATATCAGAAGCCTTCTCATTCAGGGAGGTGGTGTAAGTCATCCGACGCAGGATGGCAGCCAGGCGTAAGTGGGATGCTTCACTTCGGCTGTATTGTATGGCTACGCTGAAGTCAGGCATACGCTGTTGAGCAATTTGCAGTTGTGTATTGGTGGTACCATCTACTTCCGGCATCTCGATAGAGGCTTCCAATCGTAGGTTTTTGATTCCTTTATAGTGGTAAGCTATCTGGGTAGCCCGATAGATGGCAGCACCGTTAGGACCTTGATAGTCAACGGTGGTAGGCATGGCTGCTGCGTCTGAGAAGGTGCCGTAGGTGTAACCTATGGTAATATCGTGGAAGGTAATGTAGGCGTTACGCAATTTTAGGGTTCGTCCGTCACCTCGGAAGTTTCCGGCAGTGTAGACAATGAAGTCGCCCAACAAATCAGTATGCCCCACCAACTTCAGAAAGATACTGGCGGTACTGGCATCCATTTGGAACTGATTTTTTATCTTTTCGGCACTGCCAAGAATGGTGGCCGGAATGAAATCGATGCTGTTGGCAATACCACCAAAGTCATACTCGGCTGTGGCACGCACATAACCACCTATTCCTAAGGCAAATTTACCCCTTTTGTCCATCAGGAGGAAGCGGGGAGCTTGTGGGTCGTGGAAGTAGGGAAGCTGCGACTCGTGCATGATACGAATTATCTCATCACCGGCTTTATCTATGGTGACTATGACGATGCCGTTGGGCATTTCATCTTCTACGGTAACTTTCTCTTGTGCGTGGAGTGGGAAAGTGGAGGTGCCCAACAAGCACAATAAAACCATTGCTCTCAGAATTGTTTTCATCTCGTTCTCTCTTTTAGGGATTTAAACGAGCTTTTCAACAACTGCTGAGAGGAATGGTTTAGTATTTTTGGTTTATGATACCTTTTTAAGAGTCTGTTTTGATTTTATTTCTGCTTTCTTTAAAGTAGTCTTTTCGAGGATGTTTTTCTTCTCTTCTGAGGAGCATAGCGGGCTATGTGACGAAGAAGAGGAGGAAAAGAGACCGAAAAGGGACTTCAAAGAAGCTAAAAATAACTTTCTGAAATAAAATCAAAAGAGACTCTAAAGAGTTCTTTTCTGTATTTGGCTCTTATTTCAGTACCCCAAGTTCTTTACCTACTTTAATGAATGCAGCAATACATTTGTCGAGGTGCTCTTTCTCGTGTCCTGCAGATATTTGTACGCGGATACGAGCCTGATCTTTGGGTACTACGGGATAGTAGAAACCGGTTACATAGATACCCTCCTCTTGCATGCGTGCGGCATAGACTTGTGACAATTTGGCATCGTAGAGCATGACGGCACAGATGGCGCTTTGGGTAGGCTTGATGTCGAAACCGGCTGCTGTCATTTGGTCACGGAAATAGGTTACGTTTTCTACCAGCTTGTCGTGCAGGGCATTGCTCTCTTTCAGCATCTTGAATACTTCAATGCTGGCACCGATAACGGCAGGAGCTACAGAGTTGGAGAAGAGGTAAGGACGGCTGCGTTGACGAAGCAGGTCGATAATCTCTTTCTTTCCGGTGGTAAAACCACCCATGGCACCACCGAAGGCTTTACCCAGTGTGCCGGTATAGATATCTACACGATTGTAGGTATTGTACAGTTCGCTGACACCGTGTCCGGTAGGCCCTACCACTCCGGCAGAGTGAGATTCGTCTACCATCACCAGTGCGTCATATTTTTCTGCCAGGTCACAAATCTTATCCATTGGGGCTACGTTGCCATCCATAGAGAATACACCGTCGGTCACCACAATGCGGAAACGCTGTGCTTGTGCTTCTTGCAGACATTTTTCCAGTTCTTCCATATTAGCATTGGCATAGCGATAACGCTTAGCCTTGCAGAGACGTACACCATCGATGATGGATGCGTGGTTGAGAGAGTCGCTGATAATGGCGTCTTCTTCCGTAAATAGTGGCTCAAACACACCACCATTGGCATCGAAGCAGGCGGCATAGAGAATCGTGTCTTCGGTGTGGAAGTAGTCTGAGATAGCAGCTTCCAGTTCCTTGTGAATGTCTTGGGTTCCGCAAATGAAGCGTACGGAAGACATACCATAACCTCTGCGGTTCATCATCTCTTGAGCTGCTTTAATCAGACGCGGATGGTTGGAAAGACCTAAGTAGTTGTTGGCACAGAAGTTCAGAACCTCTTTCCCTTTAACTTGGATGGCAGCTTGTTGCGCACTCTCTATCAGTCGCTCTTCTTTGTAGAGACCGGCTTCTTTGATTTCAGCAAGTGTTTTGCTGAGATGTTCTTGTAGTTTACCGTACATGGAATTTAATTTATGAATTAAGAATTGTGTATGTTCAGTAGTTAATTGTCAATTATTTCCGCAAAGGACACTATTTTTCTTGGAATAAACAATAGCATTATGGCAGAAATATGCAAAAAAAGTCTGTATATTTGCGCCTCAGTTAGTAATGAAACCGTTTAGATACGCTGTATGAAAAATATTTTGGTAATTGGAGCTACCGGACAGATTGGTTCGGAACTTACGATTGAGTTGCGCAAGCGTTATGGTGATGACCATGTAGTGTGTGGATATATTCCCAGTGCTATGCCTCAGGGATTGCTGAAAGCTACCGGCCCTTCGGCTATAGCAGATGTAACTGACCGTCAGTCGATAGAGGTGGTATGTCGCCAATTTAAGATAGATACCATATATAACTTGGCAGCCTTATTGTCGGTAGTTGCAGAGAGTCGTCCGGCTATGGCATGGAAAATCGGTATCGATGGCCTTTGGAATGTGCTGGAAGTAGCTCGTGAGTATAACTGTGCTGTATTTACCCCCAGTTCCATTGGCTCGTTTGGTGAGGCTACTCCGCATGTGAAGACACCGCAGGATACTATCCAACGCCCTCGTACCATGTATGGTGTTACCAAGGTAACGACAGAACTGTTGAGTGACTATTACTATACTAAATATGGTGTAGATACTCGTTCAGTACGTTTCCCCGGTATTATTTCTAATGTAACCCCTCCGGGAGGCGGTACTACAGACTATGCTGTGGACATCTTCTACTCGGCTGTGAAGGGTGAGAAGTTTGTGTGTCCTGTAAAGGCCGGTACTTATATGGATATGATGTACATGCCTGACGCTATCAATGCGGCCATCTCTTTGATGGAGGCTGCTCCGGCAAGATTGAAGCATCGGAATGCCTTTAATATTGCATCCATGAGCTTTGACCCGGAAGAGATTTATCAGGCCATCAAGAAACACGTGCCGGATTTTGAGATGGAGTATGCAATTGACCCCTTGAAACAATCTATTGCTGACAGTTGGCCCGATTCGCTGGATGATACTTGTGCACGTGAGGAGTGGGACTGGAAACCGCAGTATGACTTGGAGAGCATGACTGTGGATATGTTAGAGAAGTTAAGAGCCAAATTGAATAAGTAAATAGAGCCTGTTATAATTTTATTTCTGCATTCTGAAAGAAAATCATAACAGACTCTCAGCTAACTTGTTTTAATTAACTTGTTTGGGTGAAATGAAAATAACTGTGTGGGGGATGCTTGTCATGCTCTTTCTGGTTTCATGTGGAAACGGAAAGAAGGAGACGACTTCTCCCAATGTTTATGTGTCGGGGGCAATGGATTCTTTACAGTTTGTACCCGATTCCGTGAATTTGCAGGAAGAGAAAGTTGCAGACAAGACTGTCATGAGAACACCGGAACTGTTTGATGACTTTATCTTTAATTATGCTTCTGATGAGCATTTGCAAAAGCAACGTACCGTTTTCCCTTTACCTTATTATAATGGGGAGGTTTCTCAAAAGATAACTGCCAAGGAGTGGAAATATGATGAGTTGTTTGCCAACCAAAGCTATTATACTCTGTTGTTTGACAATGAGGAGGAGATGGAACTGGTGGGAGACACCTCTTTAATCTCCATGCAGGCAGAGTGGATCTACCTGGCTACTCACATGGTGAAGCGATACTATTTTGAACGTGTAGAGGGGGAATGGATGCTGGAAGCAATCAACTTGCGGCATATGGAGAAGGGCGCAGAAGAAAATTTTGTCTCTTTCTATGCTAAGTTTGCTACCGATTCACTTTTCCAAAGCCAGCACATACGCCAGCCTTTGAAGTATGTAACGGTAGACCCAGATGACGAGTTCTCCATTTTAGAAACCACACTTGATTTGAACCAGTGGTTTGCCTTTGCGCCATTGCTACCTACCGAGAAGCTTTCCAACATCTGTTACGGACAGCAGAATGAAGACAATTCTCGTAAAAAGATTCTGAAGGTGAATGGTATAGGCAATGGTTATGCCAACATCTTCTATTTTAGAAAGCACGGAGGCGAGTGGGAACTTTATAAGTATGAAGATACTAGTATTTGATACTCATTGAGAAATTATGAAGCTACGAATCTTAGGAAGCGGAACCTCTACCGGAGTGCCGGAGATAGGATGTACTTGTCCGGTATGCACCTCAACGGATGTGCGTGACAAGCGTTTGCGTACATCAGCACTGGTAGAGACTGACGATGCCCGCATACTGTTGGATTGTGGCCCTGATTTCAGAGAGCAGATGCTCCGGTTGCCTGCTTTTCGTTCGCTGGATGCTGTCTTGATTTCTCACGAACATTACGACCATGTGGGAGGCATTGATGACTTACGCCCTTTCTGTCGCTTGGGTGAGATTCCTCTTTACGGCAATGCCTACACGACTACCCATCTGAAGGAACGCATTCCTTATTGCTTTGCTGAGCATAAATACCCTGGTGTGCCGGCCATCTATCTTCACGAAGCCACTCCGGGTGTTCCTTTCTATGTACATACAACCGAGGTGATGCCTATTCAGGTAATGCACGGACGTTTACCTATTCTGGGCTATCGTATAGCCAAACGTTTTGGATATGTGACTGATATGGTTTCCATGTCTGAAGACTCTTATGAACTGCTGAAGGGGGTGGATGTGTTGGTATTGAATGCTTTACGTCCCAAACCTCACCCCACCCATCAGCATTTTGAACGTGCGCTGCTTGTGGCAGCTCGTATTGGGGCTAAAAAGACTTTTCTGGTTCACATGAGTCATCACGCCGGTTTGCATGCTGATATTTCTCGCCAACTGCCTCCTGATGTCTACTTTGCTTGCGATGGGTTGGAAATAGACTTCTAAACTTTTTTCAACATTTATTTTGTTTTGGCGGAGTAAATGTTTAATTTTGCCAAAAAATGAAGACGGATAGGTTATGAAGGCACGATTGGTTGTACGATTTTCAATGCTTTTGGCAGTTGCGTTACTCTGTTTAGGGTTTGGCGTATATTCTTTCTTCCGATTGAATGCAGTGGGAGAACGACACGACTTTAATCTCTACTCATTGGTACCCCAAGATGCCATTGCCGTGTTGGAGACTGGACGGATGGCGGCATTGGTGGATGACATCAATGCTCTTCCTTGTAGTAAAGATGACCATTTCCTCTATGTTTCCGACATTTTTGTCTACCTGAAAGACCATCTGCACACTTTTGTTGATGATACCCCTCACGGGTTAAGCTCACAGATGAATAAGATGCTGATTAGCTTCCATGAGCCAGATACGCCCCAGAATCAAATCTTCTATTGCACCTTGGGAAACGATGATTTAGACATGGTGGAATCTTTTGTCACCAAATACTGCTCCAGCACCTTTCCTTCCAGATTTATTGATTATAAAGGAGAAGAGATTCGCATCTATCCCATGCCAGAGGGGCGTTTCCTAGCTGTTTACGTGGCTAAAGATTTTCTAGTTGCCAGCTTCCAGAAACGACTGGTAGAGCGTGTGATTGATGCCTACCGTGGAAGGCAAGCTCTAGCAGATGATGCTGATTTCACACAGATTCATACCGACAAACATTCCCGTGCCGATGCCACACTTTATGTACGTCTGCAGCAGGTGGAGATGGGGAAAAACACAGATAAGACCTCTGCGCACTTTGAACTGGGCAGTTGGACAGAGTTTGACCTGAAACTGAACCATGAGGCCATCTACTGTTCCGGTCTGAACCATGTGGCTGACACTACTCATTTGCTTTTGCAGGCCATGAAGAATGTAGAGCCGACAGAGGAGGTGGTAGGTGAGTTGCTTCCGGCTTCAACTTTCTTCTCGGCACAATGGACTCTGGTTGAGTGGCACCCTCTGCTCACTTTCGTCACTTCTCAGCCTACCCATTCACAGCCTATGGATACCATTATTCGTCAGCAGGATGATGAGATGATTGCCTACCTGGAGAAACATACCTTTCCAGATGCTGTGGCCTGTCAGTTTGTTCCCAAAGACACCTTGGACAAGCTACCCGGAGCAGTAATCAGCCTCCCCCTACGCAATCGAGCTATGGCTGAGCGTGACTTGAGACGTTGGTTGCGGCAGAACTCTTGGGACGAAGGTTATGACTGCCGTCCCGATTTTCAGCACTTTGCTCCATACTATCCTATCGGTCGCCAACTGCGTCACTACCTCTTACCCCACAATCAGCTTTTCAGTCAGCTGACGGGAGTGGAGCATCCTTGTTATTACACCTACGCTTGTTTCTATCGCAACCGACTTTTGTTGGCTCCCGATTCTCGCAGCCTGCTGGCCTATGTGGAGGCATTGGAGGCTGGCGATACTCTCAGCAGCACTCTGCTTTATGAAGAACTTTCGCGTCATCTCTCTGCTACAGTTGGTTTTTCACTGGTGGCTGATATGGAACAGTTGATGCCCCTGCCGGAAGAGTACGTGCGTCTGGTTCCTCGCTTCTTCTTTAAGCAATCCTCCTTTTTCCGTCATTTTGTATTGGCAGTGCAGCTGACTGTGGCGGATGGGCAACTCTCTCCCAATATTGTTCTTCTTTACAAACCTCGTAGCTAGTAGTATAATCCTCAGTAGTACCCAAGCACATGTTTTTTGTGTTGTCGGGTCTTCCGAAAGTACTAAACTGAAAGTTTTAATGTTGCCGTAGCTTTTGGGAGGGACAGAGATGACGGTTTTCTGCCACTCTGTCAGTAGTTCTGTCAGTATCTACAATCTTTTTGGCATGAAATAGGAGGATGAACCTTTTGGCACGGAGTTTGTCTTTTTATTGGCGTCGGTCGCTGAGGCCGACGGGATAAATTGAGTAATAACAAATAAAAAATAAAGATTATGGGAAAGATTATTGGTATTGACCTGGGAACTACAAACTCTTGTGTTTCTGTTTTTGAAGGTAACGAACCTGTGGTAATTGCTAATAGCGAAGGCAAGCGTACAACGCCTTCTGTAGTAGCTTTTGTGGACGGTGGTGAGCGTAAGGTGGGCGACCCTGCTAAGCGTCAGGCCATCACAAATCCTAAGCGCACGGTGTACTCCATCAAGCGTTTTATGGGTGAGAATTGGGCACAGGTGCAGAAGGAAATCACTCGTGTACCTTACGAAGTGGTGAACGATAACAATATGCCGCGTGTAAATATCGACGGTCGTCATTATACTCCGCAGGAAATCAGCGCCATGATTCTTCAGAAGATGAAGAAGACGGCTGAGGATTATCTGGGTCAGGAGGTGACAGAGGCTGTGATTACAGTGCCTGCTTACTTCTCAGACTCTCAACGTCAGGCTACTAAAGAGGCCGGACAGATTGCCGGATTGGAAGTGAAGCGTATTGTGAACGAGCCGACCGCTGCTGCCCTGGCTTACGGTATCGACAAGGCTCATAAGGATATGAAGATTGCGGTGTTCGACCTCGGTGGTGGTACATTCGATATCTCTATCCTGGAGTTTGGTGGCGGTGTGTTCGAGGTGTTGTCTACCAATGGTGATACTCACCTGGGTGGTGATGACTTCGACCAGGTTATCATCGACTGGTTGGTTCAGGAGTTTAAGAATGACGAAGGTGCCGACCTGACTCAGGATCCGATGGCTATGCAACGTTTGAAGGAGGCTGCTGAGAAGGCTAAGATTGAACTCTCTTCTTCTACCAGCACTGAAATCAACCTGCCGTACATTATGCCGGTAGCTGGTGTGCCTAAGCACTTGGTGAAGACATTGACTCGTGCTAAGTTTGAGGCTTTGGCTCACACATTGATTCAAGCTTGCTTGGAACCGTGTAAGAAGGCTATGAGCGATGCCGGATTAGGCAACTCAGACATCGACGAAGTAATCTTGGTAGGTGGTTCAAGCCGTATTCCTGCAGTGCAGAAGTTGGTTGAGGACTTCTTTGGCAAGGTGCCCTCAAAGGGTGTAAACCCCGACGAAGTGGTTGCTGTAGGTGCTGCCGTACAGGGTGCCGTACTGACCGATGAAATCAAAGGTGTGGTACTGCTTGACGTTACTCCGCTGTCAATGGGTATCGAAACGTTGGGTGGCGTGATGACAAAGATGATTGATGCTAATACTACCATTCCGGCTCGTAAGGTGGAAACCTTCTCTACAGCAACCGACAATCAGACGGAAGTAACTATTCATGTATTGCAAGGTGAGCGTCCGATGGCTGCACAGAACAAATCCATCGGTCAGTTTAATTTGACAGGCATCGCACCGGCTCGTCGTGGTGTTCCGCAGATTGAAGTAACTTTCGATATCGATGCCAACGGTATTCTGAAAGTATCTGCCAAGGATAAAGCTACCGGCAAGGAACAAGCCATCCGTATCGAAGCTTCCAGTGGTTTGAGTAAGGAAGAAATCGAACGCATGAAAGCGGAAGCAGAAGCCAATGCTGAAGCCGACAAGAAGGAAAAGGAACGCATTGACAAGCTGAATCAGGCCGACAGCATGATTTTTACTACCGAAAATCAACTGAAGGAGCTGGGTGACAAGCTTCCGGCAGACAAGAAAGCTCCTATTGAAGCTGCTCTGCAGAAGCTGAAAGACGCTCACAAGGCTCAAGACTTGGCTGCTATTGATGCTGCTATGGCTGAACTGAACAGCGCTTTCCAAGCTGCCAGTGCCGAAATGTACGCTCAAAGTGGTGCCCAAGCCGGACCTCAAGCCGGTCCCGACATGAACGCCGGTGCTCAAGGTAACGCTCAGAACGACAAACACGGTGACAACGTGCAGGATGCAGATTTTGAGGAAGTGAAGTAAAGTCTGTTATAGACAGATAAGAATATTCTGAAATGGCGAGGGTGTGTCAAAAATCGGCACGCCCTCATTTTTTATCACAAAGCCCCTACTTTCACAAGCAAGGGCTTTGGTATATCCTAAAGTTTTCGTATCTTTAGGCATTCAAATATTCAATATGCCAAAGATACGTCATATTCCC